>JANLXD010000432.1:0-2798 GCA_031364935.1 Candidatus Eiseniibacteriota bacterium | reverse complement strand
GGCGCACCTACATCGGCTCCATGCCCGGACGCATCGTGCAGGCGCTCCGGAAGGCGGGCTCGCGCAACCCGGTCATGCTGCTCGACGAGATCGACAAGCTGGGGACCGATTTCCGCGGCGACCCGGCGTCGGCGCTGCTCGAGGTGCTGGATCCGGAGCAGAACCACACCTTCAATGATCATTATCTCGAGGTCGACCTCGACCTCTCGCAGGTCATGTTCATCACGACCGCGAACAGCCTCTACTCCATTCCGTCGGCGCTGCTCGATCGCATGGAGATCGTGCGGCTGCCGGGGTATCTGGAGTTCGAGAAAGTCCGGATCGCGAAGGAGTTCCTGATTTCGAAGGAGCTGAAGGCGCACGGGCTGGAGGCGACGGATCTCAAGATCACCGACGACGCGCTCCGCGACGTGATCGGCAGCTACACCCGCGAGGCGGGCGTGCGGAGTCTCGAGCGGGAGATCGCGGCCATCTGCCGCAAGGTCGCGAAGAAGAAGGCGATCGCCCAGCTCGCCAAGAAGACCCGCTCGTTCAAGGTGACGGCCGGGAACGTGGCCGCGTACCTGGGCGTGCCCAAGTTCCTCGACAGCCAGATCGAGAAGCGGTCGCGGATCGGCGTGGCAACCGGACTCGCCTGGACCGAAGTCGGGGGCGACGTGCTCACCGTCGAGGTGAGCGTGCTCCCGGGCGGCGGCGCCTTGAGCATGACCGGAAAGCTGGGCGAGACGATGAAGGAGTCGGGCCAGGCGGCCCTCTCCTACATCCGCTCCCGCGCGCAGACGCTGGGGCTGGAGAAGAACTTCTACAAGGAGATCGACGTCCACGTGCACCTGCCCGAAGGCGCCATCCCCAAGGACGGCCCCTCGGCGGGCATCACGATGGCGACGGCGCTGGTCTCGGCGCTGACGGGCGTCCCGACGCGTGAGGACGTGGCGATGACCGGGGAGATCACGCTGCTCGGAAACGTGCTGCCGATCGGCGGGCTGAACGAGAAGGTTGTGGCGGCCGCTCGCGCGGGCGTCAAGATCGTGATCATCCCGAAGCAGAACGAGAAGGACTTGAAGGAGCTGCCGGGCTTCCTGAAGCAGGCTGTGCAGTTCCGCCTGGTCGAGACGATGGACCAGGTGCTGGAGATCGCGCTGAACCCGAGCGAGTCGCGGACGATCGTGGCTCGCGAGACGGAAGAAAAAGAGCAGCCGCAGGCGGCGCAGCCCTACGCCCACTGATGAAGCGCGTGCTGTTCACACCGGGCCCCACCGAGCTGCCGCATGAAGTGCTTGAGGCGATGGCCCGGCCGATCATCCACCATCGCACCGAAGAATATCGCGCGCTATTCGCCGAGACGACGCGCCTGCTCCAGGAGCACCTGGGCACCAACCAGCCCGTCCTGACCCTGACCTGCTCGGGGTCGGGCGCGATGGAGGCGGCCGCGATCAACCTGCTCTCCCCCGGGGACGAGGCGATCGTCGTCGAAGGGGGCAAGTTCGGGGACCGCTGGCGCGCCATCTGCCAGGCCTACGGCATCACCGTCCACAAGGTGAGCGTGGACTGGGGCCGGGTGGCCACGGTCGAGGAGGCGGAGTCGGCCCTGGCCGCGCACCCCAAGGCCAAGGCGCTCTTCATCACCCACAGCGAGACCTCGACCGGAGCGCTCTTTCCGGTGCACGAGATCGCGCGGGCCGCGCGGGCTCGCGGCGTGCTTACGATCGTGGACGCGGTCACCTCGTTCGGCGTTTACGACCTCCACTTCGACAGCTCCGACCTGGACGGCGTCGTCTGGGGCTCCCAGAAGGGGCTGATGATCCCGCCGGGGCTGGGCTACGTGGCCTACGGGCCGCGCGCCTGGGCCGCCGCCGAGAAGGCGGCGCTCCCGCGCTTCTACTTCAACCTGGTCAAGGCAAAGGCCGAGCTGGAAAAGAGGGACACGCCGTTCACACCGGCGATCACGCTGGTCCTGGCCGCGCACGCGGCGATGAAGCTGATGGCGGCCGAAGGGCGGGAGAACGTCTTCGCGCGCCACCAGCGAAACGCCGACGCCACCCGGGCGGCGGCGCGGGCGTTGGGGATGACGCTTCTAGCCGAGGTGCCCTCCAACGCCGTGACCGCCGTGAACTCGCCCGCGGGGCTCGACAGCGGGGCCGTGGTGAAGACGATGGAGCGCCGCTACGGCGTGAAGGTCGCGGGGGGCCAGAACCAGCTCACCGGAAAGATCATCCGGCTCGGGCACATCGGCTACTACGACGAAGGGGACATTCTCCGCATGGTCAGCGCCTTCGAGTCCGCGCTGATCGATCAGGGAATGAGGGCCGAGCCCGGCACTGCTGGGCGTGCGGCGCAGTTGTCGTTTCGTAAGTCTGGCGCGGCAGCCGCGGCGCCTGCGCCAGCGCGATAACGCAGCGCCGCTCGGTGTGCATAGCGGCCGGGCGCTACGCGAAAAGCGGAAGCGAAAAAATCAATCCGTCGGACGAAGACTACGACGACCATTCGTCCCACGGATTGATTTTTTCGCTCCCTCTACCCACATCCGGACAATAGATCAGCATCCCCCCCACACCTTTGACGGTTTCATTCATGGGCCTCGGCTTTGAGTCACTGGAGGCTACCTTGCATGGAGTCGCGATCGGAATGCACGATCTGGCCGGCAGAAACCCTGAGGCTGATGACTCCAATCCTCAAAATATAGGGGGATGAGGGATCCGGATGTGGTAGGGGGAGCGAAAAAATCAATCCGTCGGGCGATTAGAGCCGAAGCGAGCGTCAGCGAGCGAAGGCGACCTCGCCCGACGGATTGATTTTTT
>JANLXD010000411.1:0-2656 GCA_031364935.1 Candidatus Eiseniibacteriota bacterium | reverse complement strand
GCCGGCCTTCGGCCGGGTCTGGCTGACCTGGTGGCTGGGCGACGCCGCCGGCGTCCTGGTCGTGGCTCCCTTTCTGATCCTCTGGAGCCTGCGGCCTCGGGTGGAGTGGAGCACCAGGCGCGTCCTGGAAGCCGCCCTCCTCTTCGGCTGTCTCCTCGTCGTCGGGGGCCTCGCGTTCGGCTGGGCGCCGCCGTTCCTCCCCTGGACCGCGCCTCTCGAGTTCCTCTGCGTCCCCGTGCTCGTGTGGGCCGCCTTTCGCTTCTCCCAGCGCGAGGCCGCCACCGCGACGCTTCTTCTGTCCGGCATCGCGGTCCTGGGCACCCTGCGCGGCTCGGGCCCCTTCGTGCGCAACGGTCCCAACGAGTCGCTGCTGTTGCTGCAGGCCTACATGGCCGTGATCACCATCCTGGTGCTGGCGGTGACCGCCGCCCTCGCGGACCGGCGGCGGAGCGAAGCGCGCTTTCGGGGCATGAACGAAGAGCTGGAGAGCCGGGTCGAGGAGCGGACCCGGGAGCTCCGGCGCGTCGTCGAGGATCTCCGCCGCGAGATGGGCGAGCGCGCGCGGGCCCAGGAAGCGCTGGAGGAGAGCGAGGCGAGGCTTCGGGAAGCACAGCGCGTCGCGCGGGTGGGAAGCTGGGAGTGGGACGTCGAGCGGAACGCCATCTGGTGGTCCGACGAGATGTCCGCGATCTACGGGTACGAGGCCGGCTCGCCGCCGGGCTCGTATGAAGCGTATCTCGAGCGGATCCACCCGGAGGACCGGCCCTACGTGCGGCGCGTGGTGGAAGCGGCCTATCGGAACCGGCAGCCGTTCCACATGGACCATCGCATCGTCCGTCCCGACGGCTCGATCGCTTTCCTGCACGGACGCGGGCGGGTGGTCACCGACAAGGACGGCCGCCCCATCCGCATGCTGGGGAGCGCCCAGGACATCACCGACGAGAAGAAGGCGGAGGAAGAGCGGTCCCATCTCCTGCTCGAGCGGGAGGCGCGCCGCCAGGCCGAGGAGGCGAACCGGCTCAAGGACGAATTCCTCGCGACCCTCTCGCACGAGCTCCGCACGCCTTTGAACGCCATCGTCGGCTGGGCCAATCTCCTTCGCGAGGGGAACCTGGATCCCGCGACCACGGCTCGCGCTGTGGAGACGATCAGCCGGAACGCGCAGGTCCAGAGCCACCTGATCTCGGACATCCTGGACATCTCGCGCATGATCGCCGGTCAGCTCGACTTCAAGCTCCAGATGGTGAACCCGGCCTCGGTGATCGAGGGCGCGCTCGACACCATGAGGCCCGCCGCCCAGGCGAGCGGGATAATCTTGGAGTCGCGTGTCGACGGCGCCGGCACAGGGGTGCTGGGGAGCCCGGAGCGCCTCCAGCAGGTCGTCTGGAACCTCCTCTCGAACGCGATCAAGTTCACTCCGAACGGAGGCCGCGTGGAGATCTCGCTGACCGAGAGGGACGGAAACGCCGAGATCCGGGTGGAGGACGAGGGGATCGGAATCGATCCCGACTTCCTTCCTCACGTCTTCGAGCGGTTCCGCCAGAAGAATCCGTCCAGCTCGAGAAAGCACGGCGGCCTGGGACTGGGGCTCGCCATCGCGCGCCACATCGTGGAATACCACGGAGGAACGATCACGGCCGCGAACCGGACCGAGGGGCGCGGCGCGGTGTTCACGGTGACGCTGCCCACGTCCGACCGGGGAACTCCGGAGCCGCGGCGGGCGCCGGCGACTGAGCCGCCCGCCGGGGAGGGGGCCGACGCGCCGCTCGCGCCGCGTCCCCTGACGGGCGTCCGGGCGCTCCTCGTCGAGGACGAGCCCGATTCCCGCGAGCTTCTGGCGATGCTCCTGACGGGCTGCGGCGCCGAGGTGCGCGTCGCGAGCTCCGCGGCCGAAGCGCTCCGGCTCCTCGGACAGGAGCGCTCCAATCTCCTCATCAGCGACATCGCCATGCCGGGGGAGACCGGCTACGACCTGATCGAGCGCATCCGCACCCTCGCCCCCGAAGCGGGCGGAGCCATCCCCGCGATCGCGGTCACGGCCTACACCAGCCCCGAGGACGCGCGGCGCGCACTGCGCTCCGGCTACCACGCGCACCTCTCGAAGCCGCTCCAGCTTCGCGAGCTCGTGCGCCTGGTGGTCGAGCTGGTGCCGGAAGCGGTGCCGGAAGCGGTGCCCGAGTCCGAGGGCGTTCCGGCGTCACGCCCCGGATCCTCTCCCACATCCTCGCGCCCCGAACGACGAGCGGCCCCACGCCGGCGCCCGTGACCTCCACGCTCAAGCTCCTCGCCGTGCTCGCGCACCCGGACGACGAGACACTGGGTCTCGGGGGCGTCTTCGCGCGCTACGCGGCCGAGGGGGTCGAGACGCACCTGGTCACGGCCACGCGCGGCGACCGCGGCCGCTACCGCGGCGCGAAGGACGGCCCCGGACATCCCGGCTCCGAAGAGCTGGCCCGGATCCGGGAAGGAGAGCTTCGCGCCGCGGCGTCGATGCTGGGGATCCAAGGGGTGACCCTTCTGGGCTACGGGGACGGGCGCGTGGACGAGGCGGAGCCGCGTGAGGTGGCCGCGCGGATCGCGGCCGAGATCCGCCGCATCCGGCCGCACGTGGTGATCACCTTCGCGCCCGACGGAGCCTACGGGCATCCCGATCACG
>JANLXD010000377.1:0-3491 GCA_031364935.1 Candidatus Eiseniibacteriota bacterium | reverse complement strand
CGCCTCGGGCGGCAGGTAGGCGTCGCCGTACTGGCTCTTGATGAAGTCGCGCACCTCGGTCAGAGCGTCGGACGAGACGCGCGTCGAGTCGGTACGCATGTAGGTGATGAGCCCGGTCGACCCCTCGGTCCCGAGATCGATCCCCTCGTAGAGCTGCTGCGCGATCACCATCGTGCGCTGCGCGCTGTAGCGGTGTCTCCGGAACGCATCCTGCTGGAGCGTGCTCGTGATGAACGGCGGGAGCGGATTCCGCCTCTTCTCCTGCGTGCGGACTCCCGACACCGCGAATGACTCGCGCGCGAGCGCGGCGGCGTCGGCCTTCGCTTCCGCCTCGGCGGCGATCGCGTACTTCTCGCCGTTCTTCTTCTGGACGCGCGCCCGGAACGCCTCGCCCTTGGGCGTCTCGAGGTCCGCGTCCAGCGTCCAGTACTCGCGCGGCACGAAGGCGTTGATCTCATCCTCGCGCTCACAGATCAGCCGGAGCGCCACCGACTGGACCCGCCCGGCCGAGAGGCCGTAGCGGACCGTCTTCCAGAGGAACGGGCTCACCTGGTATCCGACCAGCCGGTCGAGGATGCGGCGCGCCTGCTGCGCCTCCACCTTCGGCATGTCGATCTCGCGCGGGTGGGCCAGCGCCTCCTCGATCCCCCGCTTCGTGATCTCGTAGAACGCGAGGCGGCGGATCCGGCTGGGATCGTCCACCAAGGTCTCCGCCAGGTGCCAGGCGATCGCCTCGCCTTCGCGGTCGGGGTCGGGGGCGAGATAGATGAGGGCCGCGTTCTTCGCGCTCGTCTTCAGATCCTTGATGATCTTGGCCTTCCCCTTGATGAGCACGTACGAGGGGGCAAAGCCCTTCTCCACGTCCACGCCCAGCTTTGACTTGGGCAGGTCGCGCACGTGGCCGTTCGAGGCCTTCACCTCGTAGCCCGCTCCCAGGTACTTGGCGATGGTGCGCGCTTTCGCGGGGGACTCGACGATCACCAGATTCCGCCCGCCGGCCGGGCGCGCGGCGGTGGGACGCGGCGGCTTCCCCTTGGCGGCGGCGGAAGCCTTCTTCTTGGCCTTGGCCGTCGCGGGCGCCTCCACGGCGGCCGGAGCCTTCGCAGACGCCTTGGCGCGCACGGTCTTCTTCTTCGCGGGGGTCACCGGAACGACCTCAATGGATCTGGGCCGGAGAGGTGGAGTCCAGGTCGACGCCGTGCTCGTCGTCGAACCATCGGATCAGGACCGACGTGGCCAGCTCCTCGGCCTTGGCCTCGGTGTCGAGGGCGGGGCCCTCTTCGCGCGCCCGGTCCATGATCTCCTCGAACTGCTCGGGCGTGACCTTGCCCGAGCCCACGAGGCCGAACAGATAGCGGTAAGCGGCACCCGGAAGGAGCGCGCGCTCCGGGCCGGTCGGCACGCGGAAGCTCTTGCGCGTCGCGACCACCTCGTCGCTCCAATCCTCGCGGGCGAACGGCTCGAGCGCGCGGAAAATCATCTCGAACGCCTGGTTCACGATCTCCGCGTCGTAGCGGCCGGAGTCGAGCACCTGCGTGAGCTCGAGAAGAGCATCCTCGTCGCCGTCTACGTACGACTTCAGCTGTTCGACGATGAGAACCATCATCTCGCGGACGCTGTCATCCATGGAGCTCCCTCCTCGCCTAGGCACCGTGGCACTTCTTGTATTTCTTCCCGCTGCCGCAAGGGCACGGGTCGTTGCGACCAACTTTGGGATCCTGCGTCGCCAGGGGACCGCGCGGTGCGCGCGCGGGCTCGGCTTCGGCCGTGCCGAACGCCGTCACGCCCGTGTGCGACTCGCGCTGACGCGCGGCGCGCTGCGTGCCGCCGGGGCCCGAACCCGGGCCCTGCTCCGATCCGCCCGCGCCCACACCCGCCATCTCGCGCGACGGCTTGATCGGCGTGCCGCGCGGCGGCGCGTTGGGCGGCGGCATGAGCGAGGCGCGGTAGAGCATCCGGACCGTCTCCTCGCGGATCGACCTCGTCAGCTCGTCGAACATATCGAACGCCTCGCGCTTGTATTCGATCAGCGGGTCGCGCTGCCCGTAGGCGCGGAGCCCGATCCCCTCGCGCAGGTGATCCATCTCGCGCAGGTGATCCATCCAGTGCTCGTCGATCACGTGAAGATAGACCATCCGCTCCAGCTCGCGCGTCGCTTCCGGCGTCAAGTCGGCTTCCTTTTCCTCGTAGGCCTTGAGGAATTTCTCGCGCAGCGTCTCGGCAATCTCTTCCCTGTCCGCCATGCGCTCCCCCTCCGCCATCTCCGGGAGCGGAAGCGGCTGGAGCAGGAGCTGGCTCGCGTCGTTGTAGAGCCTCTTCACGTCCTCCTCGTCGAAACGCTCCCCGACGAGGTACTTCTCCACGCGCTCGTCCACCAGCTCGCCGATCATCTCGAGGATCGTCCCCTTGAGGTCGTCCTCCTCGAGGGCGCGAAGTCGCTGCGCGTAGATCACCGTCCGCTGGCGGTTCATCACGTCGTCGTACTCGAGCAGGTGCTTCCGGAGATCGAAATTGTGCGCCTCGACCCGCCGCTGCGCCCGCTCGATGGCGCGCGTGACCAGGCCGTGCTCGATCACCTCTCCTTCCTGGACTCCCAGACGCTCCATGATCCCGGCGATCCGGTCGGAGCCGAAAAGGCGCATCAGGTCGTCCTCGAGGGAGAGGTAGAAGCGCGAATACCCCGGATCCCCCTGACGGCCGCTTCGCCCGCGGAGCTGGCGGTCGATCCGGCGACTCTCGTGCCGCTCGGTGCCGATGATGTGGAGCCCGCACGTGATCTCTTCCTTGCACTTGGCGTAGTCACGCCAGACGCCGTTTCGAAGCGCCGGCTTCTCGTCCGCGAGGCAGCTCCGGTCGCAGCGGATCACGCCCTTCTCCAGCTTGATGTCGGTGCCGCGGCCGGCCATGTTGGTCGCGATGGTCACGGCGCCGCGCCGTCCGGCCCCCGCGACGATCTCGGCCTCCTGCTGGTGGTACTTGGCGTTCAGCACGTTGTGCGGGACTCCCTTCCGCTTGAGCAGGCGGCTCAGGGTCTCCGAGGCCTCCACGCTGATCGTGCCGACCAGGACCGGCGCGCCCATGGCGTGCAGCTCCGCGATCTCGTCCACCACCGCGCTCACCTTCTCGCGGCGCGTCTTGAAGATGAAGTCGTTGGAGTCGACGCGGCGCGCCGGGCGGTTCGTGGGGATCACGATCACGTCCCGCTTGTAGGTGTGATAGAACTCCTGCGCCTCCGTCTCCGCGGTGCCGGTCATGCCGGCCAGCTTCTCGTAGAGCCGGAAGTAGTTCTGGATCGTGATCGTGGCGAGGGTCTGCGTCTCCCCCTCCACCTTGACCGCTTCCTTGGCCTCGATCGCTTGGTGGAGTCCGTCGGAGTAGCGCCGGCCGGGCATGAGGCGGCCGGTGAACTCGTCCACGATGACGATCTTTCCGTCCTGGACGACGTACTCCACGTCCTTCTCGTAGAGCGCGTACGCCTTCAGAAGCTGGAG
>JANLXD010000361.1:0-3328 GCA_031364935.1 Candidatus Eiseniibacteriota bacterium | reverse complement strand
CGGCCGATGGGGTCTACGCCGTCGGCGACGTGATCGGCGCGGGCTACATCGGCCTCGAGATGGGCTCGGTCTGGCTCCGCCTGGGCGCGAAGGTCACCGTGATCGAGTATCTGGATCGCATTCTTCCGGGCATGGACGCCGAGATCGCGACCGAAGCGCTCCGGCTTTTCAAGCGCCAGGGGATGGAGTTCCGTCTGGGCCAGAAGGTGACCGGCGCGCGGGCCGACGGAAAGGGCGCCGTGGTCGAATGCGAGGGGCAGCCGCCGCTTCGGGCCGACCGCGTTCTCCTAGCAGTGGGACGCGTCCCAAACACCGACGGGCTGGGGCTCGAAGCCGTCGGCATCACTCCCGACGCCCGGGGCCGGATCCCGGTGGACGAGCACTATCGCACGACGGCCGATGGGGTCTACGCCGTCGGCGACGTGATCGGCGGCGCGATGCTCGCCCACAAGGCCTCGGAGGAAGGGGTCGCCTGCGTCGAGTGGATCGCGACCGGCTACGGCCACGTGAACTACGAGGCGATTCCCGGAGTGGTCTACACGCAGCCCGAGATCGCGACCGTGGGCCGCACCGAGGAGGAGCTGACCGCCGAGGGGCGCGCCTTCAAGAAGGGGGTCTTCTTCTTCCGGGGGATCGCGCGCTCCCGCGCGCTGGGGCAGACCGATGGGCGCGTGAAGATCCTGGCCGATCAGGCCACGGACCGCATCCTGGGCGTCCACATCATCGGACCCCGCGCCGGGGACCTCATCGCCGAGATGGTGGCCGCGATCGAGTTCGGGGCGAGCAGCGAGGACATCGCGCGCATCTGCCACGCGCATCCCACGCTGTCGGAAGCCGTGAAAGAAGCCGCGCTCGCCGTGGACGGACGCCCCATCCACGCCTAGCCGCTACTTCCACGCGTAGCCGCTATTTGACGAGGATGAGTTTCTTCGAGTCCTGGAAGCCGGAGCCCGTGTCGATCCGGTAGAAGTAGACCCCGCTTCCCAGGCGGTGTCCGGCGCTGTCCTTCCCATCCCAGCGAACCAGGTAGACCCCGGGCGCGTGAGGCGCGTCCACCAGGGTCCGCACCAGCGCTCCACCCGCGTTGAAGATCCGGATCGTGACCGGCCCGCTCTGGCCGATCGTGTAGCGGATCGTCGTCATCGGGTTGAACGGGTTCGGGGCGTTCTGCGAGAGCTCATTCCGGAGCGGCGGCGCTCCGGCGGCGGGATCTTCCAGGACCGCCGTGGGCGTGTAGCACGCCGACACCTTGAAATAGTCGAGCATCGCGTTCTTGACGAGCTGGAGCCGCTCTCCGCCTTCCTCGATATTGCTGAAATTGAATCCCTGAAAGATGACGCGCGCGCTGTCGCTGCCGAAGGAGCTGTATTTGGTGGCATAGCGGGTGCTGGCGCCGAAGGTGTTCGGATACCTCAAGAAAAGGGCCGCCTTGCCGTTCGCCACGCCCTGGGACGACGTGGCGAGCATGTCCAGCTTGTCCAGGATGGGACAGTCGGCGTTGACACGGAAGGACCGCCCCGCCGAGGGCGCGCCCGCGAACCCGGTGACAATGGGATGAAGCGTGTCCTGGGGCGCGTTTTCCCACATGTCGCGAAGGTTTCGCATGCCGCAGGTGAACGCCAGGAACGCGTTGTAGTCGAGGCCCCGCGCGGTCAGCTCATAGGCGACGTTGTCCCCGGTCACCCAGAGATTGCGGCTCTTTCCTGTCTGCTGGATCCACGATTGGAGCAGAGCCTGGTCCTGCTGCGAGATGGTGAAGGAGGTGAGGCTGCCCGCGTGCCAGATGATCGTCGAGTACTGAAGCAGCGCGTCGACTCCGGCCCCTGGCCAGTCGTAGGCGCCGTTCGTGCCCTTGCCGCCGGGCGTGTTCCCGAGGCCGCTCGTGGGCGCATTCACCTCCCAGACGTCGAACTTGTAGCCCTGGCCGCGGAGCGCGTCCGTCATCAGATTCCGCGGCTCCCGGCCGGCGTAGTTGTTGATGAACAACGTGGTGGCTAGGCTGTCGAAGCAGCTCAGGGACGGATTGGTCGCTGATTTGACCGGAAGAATGGACGCTGAGAAGTACTGCCCGTCGGTGAGCGCGCCCGCGGGGAGCGTCGCGATCGCGTCGGCGCTGTCCGTGACCGAGAAGTAGTACTCGAGCGTGGTGTTGGCGGGGTAAGCGCCAGGCGGAACGTCGGCGTAGCGCACACGCGGCAGCGCCGGAGCGGCCGCGAGAAGCGGCGTGCTGGTCCACGAGCCGCCGTTCAGCCGATAGTACATCGCGCCCAGTTTGTAGCCGCGCGACGTCGATACCTCGACCGCGACGCTGTCTCCCTGGGGCGTGTTGAAGTTGTCGTCCCTGAAGAACGCCGTCGTCTGGAAGGTGTCGTTGAAGAGATCGACATCCCTTTGAATAAACGCCGGCGGAGCGACGCTGACCACGCCCACGGCGACGTTGTCGAAGAACGTGTAGACGCCGTTCGCCGAGCCGACTCCGTCACAATAGATCTGTGCGTAATCGGTAAGCGCGAACTCGACCTGGAGCGAATCCTTCCCAGCGGCACCGGGCAGAGCCACTTTCTGACGCGCCCAATCTTTCGAGGATCCGTAATACACCAGGCGCGTCGGATCGGTCCAGACGGCCCAGTCGGGGTCGCCCGCGTTCCGCGTACGGAATCGAAGGTGATAGTAGAAGCAGGCGTAGAGAGGCAGATTCCGGTAGACGTCGAAAAGGACGAACGCTTCGGCGGGCCGATTGATGAAGACGGCCGGGGTGTGGAGCAGATTGTCGAGCCGGGGAATCACGGACTGCGTGGACGGGTCCCAATCGGACCAGACATTCGTGCGATTCTCGGTGCAGACGTCCTCGGTGAAGACGTTCGAGCTGATCCCGAACAAGTCTCCTACCGGCGGATAAATGGACATGTCCCACTGTCCGGGCCCGTTCTCGCAATTGTCCGCGAACCGGACGGCGGTCCCCGCCTTGACCGAAATGTTGTCGATGCTCCATCCGTCCCCGTCGTAGAGCCCGTCCGCCGACGAGTAGGCGATGTCGCTCGTGAACGTGAACCGGAAGGGGAGCTTGACGTGCAGGTTGCGGTCGACGTTCTGATAGAACTCGGAAATGATCGAATCGGGGATGACGATCGTCACGGTGTCGCAAGAGGCGTTGTTGGGAACCTTCCCTGTGTAAGTCGCCAGGGGAGTCCAATCGTCGGTCCAGTCGAAGACTTCGAGCTTTCCGAAGTCGTAGGCCTGCTCCGCGTTGAAGTGGTGGCGGAAGCCCAGCTTGGCCTGCTGATTCGACGGCAGGCTGTCGAGCCAGACGCCATTCTGGAGATACTGC
>JANLXD010000326.1:0-6000 GCA_031364935.1 Candidatus Eiseniibacteriota bacterium | reverse complement strand
CATCTTCAATCTTTCGGGCGACCTGATCCGCACGATCCGTCGGGAAGCGACCTCCGCGGACGAGCAGGCTTCCGCCACGATCAACTGGGACCTGAATACAGAGCGCAATCTTCCGGTGGCGAGCGGTGTCTACATCTACCGTGTCGAAGTCGACGGCGTTGGGAGCAAGACCGACCGCCTCGCCGTATTCGTCGAGGAAGAGCGCCTTGACAACTTCTGATCGGGGGCGGACCGCGATGACACGACATCAGAATCCTTCCCACGGACGGAGGGTGGATCTTATGAAGCGATTTCTCGTTCGAATTGTCCTGCCGGCGGCGCTCCTCGCGCAGGCCGGCGCCGCGCAGGCCGGCGGACTGGATCGGCTGGGCACCTCGGGGGCGCAGGAGCTGCGCATCCCGGTGGGCGCCGCATCGGTCGCCGTCGGCGGCTCGACGGTGGCCCTGGGGAACGGCCTCCAGAACATGTGGTGGAACCCGGCCTCGCTCGCGGGAGTGGACAACAGCGAAGCGATGGCCTCCTACAGCTCGTGGCTGGGGGACACCAAGGTGAATTACGTCGCGGTGGCCTCGGGGCTGGGCGCTCAGGGGCAGATCGGGTTGTCGGTCAAGGTGCTGAACCTTGGAGACATCATCGAGACCACGGAGGATTCTCCCGAGGGAACGGGGCGGGTGTTGAGCCCCAACTACTCCGTCATCGGCCTCACGTACGGGCGCCGCATGACGGACCGGGTGCATCTGGGATTCACGGGGTCCTACGTGAGCGAGCGGATCGCGGATGAGAGCGCGGCCGGCTTCGCCATCGATCTCGGCGTGCAGTACGACACGGGATGGCGCGGTCTCCGTTTCGGCTTCGCCATGAAGAACATCGGACCCGACATGCGCTTCAGCGGCGCGGACCTGGAAGAGCGCACCATACTTCCCGGGGACGATCCGACCGCGCAGCCTCACGTGCTCCGGCTCCAGTCGGCCACGTTCGAGATTCCGTCCTACCTGCAGCTGGGCGTCTCCTACGACATCCCGATGGGAGGCGACCGTCGCTCCACAATCTACGGCGCCTTCCAGGGAAACAACTTCAACACCGACGAATACCGGCTCGGGGCGGAAGTCCCGATCGGAAACATCCTGGCCCTGCGCGGCGGGTTCGTCGGCCAGGTGCCGCTCAAGGAAGCCGACCGCCAGCAGAATTACCTGTACAGCTTCTCCTACGGCGCCGGCTTCAACTTCAAGCTGGGCGATCGCCCGCTCGCGCTCGACTGGGCCGGCACCCATGTCGGCGAGTTCTTCGACGACAATCAGCAGGTATCGCTCCACATCGCATTTTGATCGGTAGCAGACCAACGCATTCCCTCCGGGGCGGACTCAACCGAGTCCGCCCCGGCTCGCTGTTCGCCTGGCGCGCGATGTCGGACGCTCGCTGGGGAGCCGCTCGGCTCGCGATCACCGCATGCCTCGCGTCCGTTTTGCTCGGCGGCGCGCCGAGTGCGGAGGGCGCGATCTGCCGCCACTGCGCGCGCGGGCCCCTGGCCGACTCGCTCGCCGCCGCCGCCCGGGGACTGGCCGACCAGTCGCAGATCGGGGCGCTCGCGGTCTCCCTCGCGACGGGGGACACGCTTCTCGCCCTGAACGAAGACCGCCGTCTCATCCCGGGGAGCAACACGAAGATCTTCACTACCTCGGCCTTCCTGCGTCGCACGGGCCCCGACTCGGTCTTCACGACGCGGATCGAGGCGCGGGGGAAGGCGGAGCGGGCCGGCGGCCAGGTGCGCTTCGAGGGGGACCTGATCCTCCGGCCGGCGGGGATCCCGGACGTGGCCCAGATCCTCTCCCCCGGTTCCCGCGGGCTCCTCGATTCCCTCGCCTTCCTCCTCCGCACGGGCGGGCTCGAGCGCGTGAAGGGAACCGTCTGGATCGACGGGACGCTTTTCGCCGACGAGCCGCTCGCTCCCGGAGTGGTGATCGAGGACATCGCCGCGGGGTACGGCGCGCTCCCGGCACCGGTGTTCGCGAACGGCAACGCCGCGACCCTCATCGCGACAGGAGGGCCGAGGCGGGTCACGATCGAAATCGAACCTCCGGAAACGCCGTTAGTGCTCGTGCCGCGCGTGGCCCTGGCCGATACCGGGACCATGCCGTGGCTGGACGTGGAGCGCGCCCCGGGATCTCAGCGGCTCCGGATTACCGGATCGATCCCAAAGGGGAGCATCGTGAAGAAGCAGGTGGCCGTTCCCGAGCCCGACTCCGTCGCCGGACTCTGGCTCGTGGGCGCCCTGCGCCGCGCGGGGATCCGCGTGGACGCGACGGTCCGGGTGGTGCCGCACGCCGACTTCGGGGCCGCCGGCACCCTTCCCGAGGCGGTGCGGCGCGTGCTCGCTCCCGCGGCGCCGGCGGACACGGGCTGGGAGTCGGTGCGAAAGGACCGGACCGCGACCGTGCTGGCGTTCCGCTCGCCGCCCGCCGCGGTGATGGTAGGCGTGGTTCACGCGCTCAGTCTGAACGCCGAGGCCGAGGGACTTTTGCGACTTCTCGATCCGGCCCCGCGCGAGAAGCGACGCACGGCCGGGCTGGTCGAGGTGCGCCGCGCGGCCGCCGAGGCGGGCGTGGACACGCTCGACCTCTCCCTGGTGGACGGGTCGGGGCTCTCGACCCAGAATCTCGCGACCGCGCGCTCGCTGGTCGCGTGGCTCTCGGCCCACGCGCGCGATCCCGTGCTGGCGGAGCCCTTTCGAACGGGGCTCGCGGCGCCGGGCGAGAACGGAACCTTGAAGCGGCGGTTCATGGGGTTCGACCCGCGGGCCGACCTCCGCGCCAAGACCGGCACCTTGACCAACGTGAGCAGCCTCTCCGGCTACGTCCAGGACGCGACCGGAGGGCGCATCGCCTTCGCGGTGATCACCAACGGCAACCGCGCGAGTGCCACGGCGGCGAAACAGATGGAGGAGCGGCTCGTGGGGATGCTGGCCCGCTACGGCGGCGGAAGCGGAAAGACGATCGTGGCTCCTCCCCGGATTCCGCGGTGAAGGCAGTCGCCCCGCCGCGGCTCCGTCCGGGGGATCGGATCGGCGTCGTGGCTCCGTCGGGGCCGGTGCTCCCGCGCGCCCTGGCCGCGGGCGCCCGCGTCCTGGAAGAGGCGGGTTTCCGCGTCGTGTTCGGCCGGCACGTCCGCGAGCGGCGCGGCCATCTCGCCGGCCCGGACGCCTCGCGCCTGGACGACCTGAATCGGATGCTCCGCGATCCGGACATCAGATGCGTGCTCATGGCCCGGGGCGGCTACGGGGCCATGCGGATCGCGCCGGAGATCGACTGGGGCGCGATGCGCCGGGACCCGAAGCTCTTCGCCGGCTTCTCGGACGCGACCTTCCTCCACCTGGGCATGGCGCGCCACGCGGGCGTGCGCACGCTGCACGGGCCCAACCTGCACGGCCTGGGGATGAGGCGGGGGAGCGAAGTGCCGCGGTTTCTCGCGTGGGTCACGCAGCCGATGCCTCCCGAGCGCGTGCGCACGCTGCCCGCGCCCCGCCGTCTCAGGGGCCCGGCCGCCGCCGCGACCGGATGCGTGATGGGAGGAAACCTGGCCCTCTTCCACTACGCCGCCGCGGCCGGCTATCTCCCCTCGGTGCGCGGCTGCCTGCTCTTCCTCGAGGAAGTGAACGAGCCGCCCTACAAGATCGACGGGATGCTCTGCGCGCTCCGCGAAGGGGGATGGCTGAAGGGTGTTCGCGGCGTGGTCCTGGGGGACTTCACGCGCTGCCTGCCGCGGAAGGGCTTTCGCGAGCTCACGCTGAGCCAGGTGCTGCGCGACCACCTGGGGCCGCTCCGCGCGCCGGCGTGGTCCGGGCTCCGCGCCGGACACGGCCGGCGGAACTACCCGCTCCCACTCGGCGCTCGCGCGCGACTGGCACGGGGACGGCTGGTCTTCGAGGAGGGCGTGGTTTCCTAGGGGGGCTGAGGCGAGGGCCCCGAGGTCAGGCGTACACCCCGCGAAGCTGGATCGCGTCCACCACGCGCTTGATCGCGAGCATGAAGGCCGCCACCCGGAGCGAGACCTTGTGCTCGTCCGCCATGCGCGCCACGTCGCGGAAGGCGTTCACCATGATGTGCTCGAGGCGGTCGTTCACCTCTTCCTCGCGCCAGAAGAGACCCTGCCGGTCCTGTACCCACTCGAAGTAGGAGACGGTCACCCCGCCGCTGTTCGCCAGGATGTCCGGGATCACGAGCACGCCCGCCTTGTTCAAAATCTTGTCCGCCTGGGTCGTGGTGGGCCCGTTCGCGCCCTCGGCGATGATCCGCGCCTTGATCCGGGCCGCATTGGAGCGCGAGATCTGATTCTCGAGGGCGGCGGGGATCAGGATATCGCACGGGACTTCGAGAATGTCCTTGCCGTGGACCGGCGTGCCGCCGGGGAAGCCGGCCACCGTCTTGGTCCGGGCCACGTGCTCGAAGAGCTGGGTGAGGTCGAGGCCGTTCGGGTTCTGGACGCCCCCGTTCACGTCGCTGACCCCGACGATCTTGGCGCCGTCCTTTGAGAGGAGGTCGGCCGCGACCGAGCCCACGTTCCCGAAGCCCTGGACGACCACTTTCGCGCCCTCGAGATTCAAGCCCAGCCGCTTGGCCGCCTCGCGGACGCAGAAGAGGACGCCCCGCCCGGTGGCCTCGCGCCGGCCCGCCGATCCGCCGAGCGCGAGCGGCTTCCCGGTGACCACCGACGTCACGGTGTGGCGCGCGTGCATGGAGTAGGTATCCATGATCCACGCCATCGTCTGCTCGTTGGTGTTCACGTCGGGCGCGGGGACGTCGGACTCGGGGCCGATCACGTCGATCAGATCCGCCGTGTAGCGGCGGGTGAGGCGCTCCAGCTCGGACTTGGACATCTTCGAGGGATCGCACGCCACGCCCCCCTTCCCGCCGCCGAAGGGGATCCCGACGACCGCGCACTTCCACGTCATCCACGCCGCCAGGGCCATCACCTCCTCGAGCGTGACGTCCGGGTGGTAGCGGATCCCCCCCTTGGCCGGTCCGCGGATGATGGAGTGCTGCACGCGGTAGCCTGTGAAGACCCGGAACGATCCGTCGTCCATCTGGACGGGCAGCTTCACGATCGTGGCGCGGCGCGGCTCCTTGATGATCTGCACGAACGCCGGGTCCAGCTTGAGCCGGGCGGCGGCCTCCTCGAACTGAAGGCGCGCGTTCTCGAGCGGGTCCAGCTCTCTCTGGATCTCGGACCCCATGTCCATGCCGGTGGAGCGGGTGGAGCTTTCCATGGCCTTCCTTGCGGTGCCGCGGCCGGTATCGGCCGAAGTGGAGAATCGCCAGCGATTTTCGGGCGCGACGTAGTGTAGAGAAGTCGGCTGGTCCCTTCAAGGGGCCGCTCGTGGTATCAATGGGGGCATGGGCTTCTTTCAGTGGCTCCCGATCGCGACGGACGCGCGCCTGAGCGTGCGCCCCTGGGCAACCCTCGGGCTGGTCCTCGCGAATCTATTGGCCTTCGCGGTGGTGCTGGGCACGCGCGGCGATCCGGGGATCCTCTACGCCGCGGCGTTCAAGGCGGCGCACCCGACCGTACCGACCGCCGTCGGCTCGCTTTTCGTGCACGCGAGCCTCTTCACGCTGGCCGCCAACCTCTTCTTCCTCTCGGTCTTCGGTCCGCCCCTCGAAACGCGGTTGGGCCCGGCCCGCTACCTGATCGCGGTCCTCGCCTGCGGCTGGCTGGCCCAGCTCGCGCAGGCGGCCGTCATCCTGGCTCGGACCCCGGAGCTGGCCGCGATCCCGATCGCGGGCGCCGACGGGGCCGTGTCCGCCGTCATGGGGCTTTTCCTCGTGCGCCTGCCGTTCGCGCGACTCCGGATTTTGTCCCTTTCCGCGTTCTTCCGCCACGGAGCGATCCGCCCGGCGCGGCTCGCCATCCCGGCCGCGGCCGGCGCCGTTGTCTGGTTCGCGTGGCCCCTGGCGGCGCGCCTGGCCGGCAACTCCTCGGAAACCCTCGTCGTGGCTCGCCTGAGCG
>JANLXD010000310.1:0-6456 GCA_031364935.1 Candidatus Eiseniibacteriota bacterium | reverse complement strand
CATCGGAACTTCATGTAGGATGGCATCGGTACCTCTCCCGCATGATCAATGTGTCCGTGATTGAAGGGCTGGCGAGCTGAAATGCTCGCCACAGACCCGATGCTCGCGGTAATGACTTTCCGATAGTGATCGCCCTGGGTTGCGCCGGAACGGGGCGTGCGGAAAAGACCCCACAGAAGCGAGGATATCTGATGACCACGACGAATCCGGCGGAGATCCGCGAGGCGAGCCGGAGACTCTCGGCGGCGGATCACGCGGGAACGATCCGCTCGTTCTACCCATTTTGGGATGCGCAGTACCGTCCCTACTTCCTGCTCGCGCTCGATGCGCTTCCGCACGAACGCTTCGACTTCAAACCGCGCCCCGAGATGCTCACCGCTCATCAGATCATCGTGCACATCGCTGAGAATGAGTGGGGTTTTATTCACAACATTGTGGACGGCGGGGAGGCCCCAGAGTGGGAGCATTGGGTCGTCAAACACGAAGACCCATCGCAGGGTTGGAAGACCGTGCGCGACGCGCCCGATCATGCGGCGCTTCGGGGCCTGCTCGAGGAGTCGCACCGACCCACCCAGAGCTGGTTCGCTCGTCCGGCCGCGGAGCTGGGGCGCGTGTTCCGCTGGGCGGGTGACGGCGGAGTGGAGCGCAAGGCCACGCTGCACTGGATCCTGGACGGTGTACAGGAGCACGAAATCCACCACCGCGCCCAACTCAACACCTACTTGCGGCTCATGGGGATCACACCACCGTCGGTGTGACGGGGTCGGACTCGACTAGCGCTGATCCGATTTATCGCGCGAAGCCATGGAGGATGGATGCTGAGAATCGTGGCGTTTGGGATTGCGGCGAGCTTCGTCGCCACCCTGGCGTGGGCCGACGAGCCCTTTCCGCGCAGGGATCGGTTGGGCGTCTCACTCGGTACGCCGGCCGGATTGAATCTCGAGTATTCCCATGAGTTCGGGCGCCGAGCCGTCTTTCTATCGAGCGGCTATTGGGGATCAGGTTTTTATGGCGCGCAAGCCGGCGTTACTCTCGAGCGCAGCGGCATGGAACGGAAGCACTTCTCGGCTAACCTCGTCGGCGGCTATTTCCGCTTTCTCGATGAGGACGACCTGTTGACGAGATGGGGCTACGGTGGGGTGGAAGCCTACTTTCGTTACCGCGCCTTTTTCATTGCCCCTTCGGTAACGTTTTTTAGCGGCAAGTCGAACGGCTTCCCCTCCGATGGTGTGGGGTTCATCGGGCGCCTGGGCTTTCTCTGGCGGGTTTGATGGGAGAGAAGCTTCAAATCGCCAGCCCCGGCGGAGCTGTCCTTTAGAAATGTGCACGACCCCGAAGTCATCAGCCGCAGCCTGATTCGGTGTAAGCTCCGTTCCTGCAAACGCGCGGAGGGGTGGCCGAGTGGCTTAAGGCGGCGGTCTTGAAGACCGCTGTGCTGCAAGGCACCGTGGGTTCGAATCCTACCCCCTCCGCCATACCACAATGTCCTGCTACACTCCGGCCATGAGCGAGAACCGCACCACCGCGGGGCCAATGACTACGGAGCGTCTCCAGAAGACGACCCTCGAATTCCTCGAGGAGACGTTCGAGGCGCACCATGGCATCTACCTCGACAAGGGCACGTCGCTCCTCGAGACGCTGGAAGGGGTGACGGCGGAAGAGGCGTCGGTTCGATTCTCCGACAGTTGCGCGAGCGTCGCGGCCCAGATCAGGCACGTCGTTTTTTACCTGCGGGTGCTCCAAGACCACATCCGGGGCAAGGAAGTGGGAAAGGTGGATTGGCGGAAGATATGGGAGAACGATCGGCCGGTGTCGTGGGAAGAGTGGCAGGCCCTCGTCGGGGAGCTCCGCGAGGAATATGCGAACGTGCGGCGGCTGGTGAACGAGTCTCAGACTTGGGAACGCGAGGACGCGCTCGGCGGAGCCATGGCGATCGTTGCGCACACCGCTTACCACCTGGGATCGGTGCGGCTGTCGCTGTCGGTCATGCGGACCCGGGCGGAGCAGCGTTACCTGTGAGATTCCCGCGCCCCGCGACTCCGAAGCTCCCCGCTCTGGTCGCCCTCGCGCTACTGGTGATGGCGCTCCCCGCCTGCCAGCAGGCGCCCAAGCCCACTCCCGACGCCGCCGTCGAAGTCATCCGCTCCCACTACAAGGCGATCAACGACCGCCGATTCCAGGAGGCTTACGACAACTGGGAAGGGAAGGGGAAGGCGAGCGGCAAGACGTTCGTGTCGTTTCTGAACGGCTACGCGCAGACGGACAAAGTGGATGTGACTCCCGGCACGCCGAGCCGCATCGAGGGCGCGGCCGGATCCCGCTTCATCACGGTGCCGGTGCGAATCACCTCACGCAAGCATGACGGCTCCGAGGAGGAGTACGCGGGCACCTACACGCTTCGCTTCAGCGTCGTGGAGGGGGCGAAGCCGGAGCAGCGCTCGTGGCACATCTATTCGGCGAGGATCGAGCGGGTCGGCAACGGGGACAGTCTCTCCAAACCGGACAGTCTTTCTTGAGGCGGCTCCTCCTCGCAGCGGCCGCGGTCATCGCCCTCGGCGCCTCGGGCTGCGCGGCGACCCACGAGGTGGCGCACGATCTCACGGTGACCAACCAGCCCGACATGTTCGAGCTGCACTGGGGCTCCCTGGAAAACTATTCCAACCGGGTCACGTACAAGTGGACCAATACGGGAACCAAGGCCAGGGTGCGCCAGGCGTCGAGCGTCCAGGATGGCGCGGCCCTGATCGAGGTTCGCGACTCCAGCGGACGAGTGGTCCACTCGAAGAACCTGCGCGACCAGGGCTCTTTCATCACGTTCGAGGGTGCGCCGGGAAGGTGGCAGATCACGGTCAGCATGGAGAAGGCAACCGGCTCGCTGACGTTCGAGGTGCGAAAGAACGCCTGAAAAAGAGGAGCCCGCCCCAGGAAGGGCGGCCCCTACGCCTCATCCAACCTCACGCCCCGTCGTACGCCTTCTGCAGGCCCTTGATGTCGATCTTGTCCATCCCAAGCATCGCCTTCATGACGCTCTGCGACTTTTTGGGATCCTTGTCTCCCAGCATCTTCCCCAGGGCAGTTGGGATGATTTGCCAGGACAGGCCGTACTTGTCCTGAAGCCAGCCGCATCGATCCTTCCTTCCGCCCGCCGAGAGCTTGTCCCACAGGTCGTCTACTTCCGGCTGGGTCTCGCAGCTCACGAACAGCGAGATGGCGGGCGTGAAGGAGTACGTCGGACCGCCGTTGAGCGCGTAGAAGTCCTGTCCGTCGAGTTGGAACACCGCGGATATCACCGTCCCTTTCGGTCCCGGGCCCGCGTCTCCATATCGAGTCATGCTCACGACGTTTGAATTCTTGAAAATGGAGACGTAGAAATTGACGGCCTCCTCGGCCTTGTCGTTGAACCATAGAAACGGCGTGATCTTTTGCATGGGGTCTCCTTACCGGACTGACGCGCATCATACCTACCCTCTATGGAACCGAGAATGCAACATGCTCGCGCGCTTCAGGCGCCGCTTACCCCCCCTAGAGAACTGCTAGACTGCCGCCCGTGAATCCCGCGACCGAGCAGCTTCGCCAGAGCGCCGCCTACACCAAGGGGATGCGGTCCAGCCGGATCGGGCTTGGCGTGAATCTAGTGTTGGCCACGGTGAAGCTGGTGGCCGGACTCGTGGGGACCTCTTATGCGCTCGTGGCCGACGCCATCGAGTCCCTGGGAGACGTGGTTGGCTCGATCGTGGTGTGGCGCGGCCTCAAGATCGCGAGCCGCCCGCCGGACCACAACCACCCCTACGGCCACGGCAAGGCCGAGCCCCTGGCCGCGGCCTTCGTTTCGATCCTCCTTCTGGTGGCCGGCATCGGCATCGCGTTCGAGGCGGCGCGCGAGATCTCCTCGCCGCACCGCACGCCCCGCGCGTTCACACTGGCCGTGGTGCTGGGCGTTGTGGCCGTGAAGGAGATCATGTTCCGCTTCATGAGCCGGGTGGGGAGCGAGACGGGGAGCCAGGCGGTCCGGACCGACGCGTGGCACCACCGGAGCGACGCCATCACCTCCCTCGCCGCCGCCATCGGGATCACGATCTCGCTCGTGGGTGGTCCGGGCTGGGCGGCGGCCGACGCATGGGCGGCCCTTTTCGCCAGCGCCATCATCATCGTCACGGGATGGCGCCTTCTCCGGCCCTCCGTCGAGGAGCTGATGGACCAGAGCCCGGCCTCGAATCTGGTCGCCGAGACCACCCGGGTGGCCGAGGCCCGGGCCGGGGTCTATCGAATCGAGAAACTTCTCATGCGGAAGATGGGTCTCTACTTCGTAGCGGACATGCACCTGGAGGTGCATCCCGAGATGACCGTCCGCGAGAGCCATGCCCTGGCGCACGACGTGAAGGAGGACGTACAGCGCCTGTTCCCCCAGATCATCGAAATGACGATCCACGTGGAGCCTGCGCGGGACCTGGCCACCGTCCCGCGCACGACCCCTGGACCGGGCTAAACCATGGCGCGCCTTGACGGAAGGGCCCGGCGCGGCTACCATCAACCGGTTCCTGGACCGGGGACAGCTTCTTGGGGGAGAGGTGGCCGAGTGGCTGAAGGCAGCCGCCTGCTAAGCGGTTGACTGGGTAAAACCGGTCCGGAGGTTCGAATCCTCTCCTCTCCGCCATTTTCGGAACGCCGAACAGGCAGCCGAGCGCGGGCCCATAGCTCAACTGGATAGAGTGTCTGACTACGGATCAGAAGGTTGGGGGTTCAAATCCTCCTGGGCCCGCCATGTACCCGCACCACGGGATCACGTACCGCGCCGGTAACATCAGACGAAGGAATCAGCCATGAAACGACGCCCCATGCACCGTGCCCTGCCGCTCGCGCTGCTTCTGGCTTCGCTCGTCGCCCTTCCCACGCCTTCCCTGGCCAAGGACAAGAAGAAGGAGGAGGAGAAGGCGGGCCCGAGCATTCGCGTCGCCGTGATGCCGTTCATCAACACGACCGACGACGAGGGAGCCACGAGGATCATGGGCGACATCATGCGCGACCAGCTCAAGAAGGTGGATGCGGAGCGGGCCACGTTCCTCCAGCCCGGAGACGTGGAGCGCCTTCTCTCCGACCGGGAGGCGCTGCCGCGCGTCGACATCATCAATGACCGCTGGGCCAAGAACGGCTCCGTCGACTCCACCGCGGTCGCCGGCCTTGATTCGATCCTGGGCGTGGACGCCATCCTCCTCGTGAAGATCGGCGAATGGGAGAACCACCGGGTTCCCGTCGTGGGCATGGGGCAATCGCACACCACCATCGCTCTCTCCTTCGCGCTCGTCGATCCGAGCACCAAGAAGGTCCTCTGGACGAAGAGCCCGCGCGAGCAGCGCTTCTCGGCCGAGATGGACGCGTCCAGCTCGAACGTGAACTACGACGAGACGGGCGTGATCCAGCGGAAGTCGGACAACGCGCCGCCCCGGTTCGAGACCGTAGCGGGCGATCTGGTCCGCGACGCCTTCAAGAAATTCCCGCGCGGATAGCCCACGTGTCACGGAGGGCGACGTGCCGGACGTGAGCGCCGAGGACGAGCGCTTTCTCGAGGCCGCCCTGGCCGAGGCGCGCGCGGCCGAGGACGACGGGGAAGTGCCGATCGGCGCCGTCGTCGTCTTCCGCGGCCGCATCATCGGCCGCGGGCGCAACCGCGTCGAAGCCACCCAGGATCCCACCGCGCACGCCGAGATCATCGCGATCGGCGCGGCGGCGCAGGCGCTCAAGTCGTGGCGCCTGGACGACGCCACCCTCTACGTCACGCTCGAGCCGTGCCACATGTGCGCCGGCGCCGCGGTCCAGGCCCGGCTGACGCGCCTGGTCTACGGCGCCCGGGACCCCAAGGCGGGCGCGTGCGGCTCGCTGGCCATGGTGCCCCAGGATCTCAGGCTGAATCATCGCGTCGAAGTCGTGTCCGGCGTGCTCGCGGAAGAGTGTGGAACGCTGCTCGCGCAGTTCTTCAAAAAGCGCCGTCCCGTCGCCAACAACCGTCTGGAAAACGGGTTGTAACTCGCGTATCTTCTCCCGCGGAGAGATGCGAGAGTGGCTGAATCGGGCGGTCTCGAAAACCGCTATACGGGCAACCGTATCGAGGGTTCGAATCCCTCTCTCTCCGCCATTTTTGAGGGCCCGTCGCGCGAGGGGGCGCGCGTGCGCCGATCCAAGCTCCCCGGAGAGGTGTCCGAGTGGCTGAAGGAGCACGGTTGGAAACCGTGTAAGCATGAAAGTGCTTCGAGGGTTCGAATCCCTCTCTCTCCGCCATATCGCTGGTCGTAAGGCAGATAGCGGGCAATCGTGGGGATGTAGCTCAGTTGGGAGAGCGCCTCGTTCGCAACGAGGAGGTCAGCGGTTCGATCCCGCTCATCTCCACCACTTAGTTTCGGGTTCTGGCCTCCTCGTGGACCGGTGTTGACGGTCAGTTCCCGCGCAATCGAGCGTCACTCA
>JANLXD010000203.1:0-2012 GCA_031364935.1 Candidatus Eiseniibacteriota bacterium | reverse complement strand
CGCTCCCAGGCCGCCATTTCGCCGGACGCTCCGGCGCTGTCGAGCGACGCGGCGAGGACGAACGCACTGTCGCCGGCGGCGAAGGCGCCCAGGCTCCGCCGCGCGCGGGCGAGCCCGAGGGCCCACCGGGCGCGGTCGGCTGCGGGACGGTCGCGTCGCGCCAGGAGCCGCGCGAATGCCGTGGCCGCGGGTTCCGGACGCCGCGCGCGCGCGAGGAGCGTGGCCTGCGCGTCCGCGCGATCGAGAGCGACCGCCGAATCCGCCGGAGGAACGCGGCGCGCCTGAAGCGCCGCGAGTCCCGTCGTGGCCTCCCCCACGTAGTCGAGGGCGCGGAGGAGTCCCATCCAGGTCTTCTCGTCCATGGAATCCGCGAGGCGGCCCCGCGTCCACGCGGCCGCGCGCATGGCCGCCGCATAGCGGTCGGCCGTGGGGAGCCCCTTGGTGGCCGCGAACGAGGCGAGCCGCGACACCGCGCCGGCGCTGTCGCCGATCGAGCCTCGCGCGAAAGCGGCCAGAAGCGCCGCCTCGACGCTCGCGTCCTCTTCCGGCGTGATCACCGCGAGCGCGAGCCGGGGCTCTCCGCCATTCAAAAGATGCCCCGCCAGACGGAGCCGCGCCGTGCGGCGGGCGGCCGGCGACGGATCGGATTCGAGAATGGTCCAGTAGGCGGCGCGCGCGGCGGAATTCCGCCCGGCCGAATCGGCGAGCGTCGCGGCGACGAAGAGCGCGGGGTGATTCAGCGCGGGACGGGAGCGCGTGGCCCGCCGGTCGGGCGGCCACGACAGGATCGCGAGCCCCGAGTCGGGCCCGCTCCGCTGGAGCGCCGCTCGCGCGCGGAGCGCGGCCAGCTCCGGGTCCTCACGGAGAGGGCCCGTGAGGATCCGCTCACCCAGCGCGGAACGGCCGTCCTCCATCGCGTCGAGAGCGGCCGCCCGCCAGGCGTCGGCCTCGGGGCCGCGCCCGCGCTGGACAGCTCCGGGCGCCGATGCCTCCAGCTTGTCGAGGTAGAGCGACTCCATCGCGGCCTCGGTGCGCTGAGCGCGAACCAGCTCTTCGAGGCTGCCGGTCCAGCGAGCCGCGCGCCGGTCGGCGCGCGCCCGGAGCCACTTCGACCGGAGCGCGGCCCACTCGGCCTTCGGAGCCTTGGAGCGCGCTGCTTTGTGAGGCGCCGCAGCCTTGGACGCGGGGGGCGCCGCGACGCGGAGCGAGTCCCCCAGAGCGGCCGAAGCGCGAACGGGCGCGCCCCCCACCACGGGGAGCGCGCCCGCGACCACGAGAAACGCGACGACGCCCGCTCGGATGAGGGCCGGGCGCGTCATTCGGCTAGCGCACGAGCACGAGCCGGGCGCTTTCGGTCCGCCCGGCGAAGTCGACTCGCGCGAAGTAAATCCCCGATCCCAGATTGTGGCCTCCCTCGCTTCGCGGCGACCATGAAGCCAGGAACTCCGCCGGCGCCAGCGGATTCGCCGTGGCGACCGTGCGGCCCACCTCGCGTCCGCGCACGTCATAGATCCGGATCACCGGCTGCTCGCCCGGCTTCGGCAATCCATCGGCCGCGCTGAAGCGGAACTGAACCGAGCCCGACGAAGGACCGTTCAGCCGGTACGGATTCGGGCCGGCCCGGAAGGAGATATGGCGCGGGATCGGACCGCCGCCGGTGCGCGACTGCACCAGGAGGTCGTCCACGTACCAGCCCTCGTACGGACGAAGCTGCGCGCCCGACAGGTCGCGAGGGTCGTTGGCCTGATCGGTGGCGAACCGGAAGCGAATGCGGGCGAATCCGGAGTGGGGGGTCAGGTCGGCCACCATCCGGCGCCAGCGCTTCGGCGATCCGGAAAGGACGTCGGCGCCCCGCAGCGTGGCGCTCGAGTTGAACTCGATGATGTAGTCATAGCCGCCGTCCAGGGCGAGCGGAGCCCACTCACCTCCGTTCATCGAGATCTCGACGCGACCGCCGTCCCACGCCCCGGTCCCGCCGTTGGTCTCCGAGTCCACGAACGACCAGAAGACCA
>JANLXD010000307.1:0-6817 GCA_031364935.1 Candidatus Eiseniibacteriota bacterium | reverse complement strand
CAACGGCGTCATGTTGACGTCGTGAATCGAATCGGGTGTGCGCATGCGCCAGCGGCGCCGCATGGGCATCTCTTTACGCGACCCGGGACGTCTGACGCTGCGCGACCGGTCCCGCGTTCAGGCGCAGCGTGCGGGCGTTGTTCTCGGCCACGGTCAGCATCACGCCCATCTGGCGGATGAAGTGGTTGTAGAGAATCACCGCGGGGACGGCCACGAGGAGCCCGGCCGCGGTCGTGAAAAGCGCTTCGGCCACGCCGGCGGCCACCACCGACGGTCCGGCCGAGCCCGTGCGGGCCATGTCGTGGAACGCGCGCATGATGCCCCACACGGTTCCGAGAAGGCCGATCAGGGGCGCGGTGTTGCCCATGGTGCCGATAAAGCCGAGGTTCCGCTCGAGCTGGAGCCGCTGCTCGCTCAGCGCGATGTGGAGCTTCTCCTCGCAGACCTGCTCGGGCTCGCCCAGGTTCTTCACCATCTCGGCGGCCACTGGACCCATCGGGTGCGAGGTTTTCTCGAGCAGGCGTACGGCCTCATCGCGGTGGCCCGAACGCACAGATGAGAGCGCGGAGGCAAGGACCGAGTCCGGATTGCCGCGGCGCTTCCAGTAGTACATGACGCGCTCCAGCGCGAAGCCCGCCGTGAGGACGCTGCAGCAGATGATGATGACCATGACAGGGCTGTTCCGCATGGCCTGGATCCAGTCGAAGTTCTCGAACATCGTCGTACGTCTCCTTTCAGGGGTCCGGGCTAACGGACTCGCTTGGCAGATTGAAGCTGCGTGGCCCGGCCCGCTGCCGCCTGGGCCAGCTCCCGGTCCTTGGAATTCGCGGCGATGTCGCGGTAGGCGCTCATCGCCTTCAGGTACTCGCTCCGGGATTCGTAAATGGAAGCCATGCGCGCCACGGCCGAGAGCCGGAACGCGTTCCGGCGGTCCACCGCCTGCGACGCGCGGAGGTACCAGCGGATCGCTTCGTCCATCTTCTGCTGCTCTTCGAGGCAGCGTCCGACGCGGAACTTGAGCTCGGTGTCGAGCGCGGCGTTCGGCTTGGCGTCCAGCGCCCGCTGGAACTCTTCCTGGGCCTCGGGGAAGCGGCCGGCGGCGTCGTCGATGTCGCCGAGCTGGTAGGCGATCTCGTCGGCGCGCGCGTCGCCCGGGTGGTCCTGCCGGTAGGCCAGGAGCGTCGCCTTCGCCTCCTCCGTCTGGCCCAGCGCGCGCTGGCACAGGGCCAGGTTGTACTGGGCAGCCCCGCGCACTTCCGGCGAGGCGCTGTCCGAGAGCACCTGCGTAAACGCCATGGCGGCCGGCGCGTACTCCTTGTTCTCGAAGCGGCTCAGCCCGATCTGGAAATTGACCGAGGGGCGGAGATCGCTCGACGGGAAGAAGGAGAGAAACTGCTCCTGCGCGAGCCGCGCCTCCTCGGGCTTGCCTGCCTTGGCCAGCGCGTCGGCCAGGAGGAATTGCGCCTGGTCGGCCGCCGAGTAGCCGGGGAACTGGCTCACGACGCGGCGGAACCCGTCCGCCGCCTGCTCGTAGCGCTTCGCTTCATAGTGATTCTTCGCGATCTGGAAAAGCGCGTCCGCGGCGTAGGCGCTGTTCGGATACTGCTCCACCAGCTGCGCCAGGACGGCCGTACCCTTGTCCGACTGCCCCAGGCGGTAGAGCGCGAGCTCGGTGCCGCGGCCCGCCTCCTTCGCGAACGGGCTGTCGGGGTAGCGGGCGATGATCTGTGAGAAGGCCTCGAGCGCCGGCGCGTCGTTCCCCGCGTTGTACTCGCACTGCCCCATCCGGAGCATCGCGAGCGCGGCCGCGTCCGTCGCGGCGAAGTGCTCGAGTAGCCCGCGGTAGCAGCGCTTCGCGTCGGCGTAGCGCTGGGCCTGGAAGTAGAGGTCGCCCGCGCGCGCCCAAGCCCTCTCGGCCACCGGTGCCGAGGCGCTGTCCCGAACGATCGCCTCCCAGTGATCCACCGCGTCTCCGAGCCGGTTCAGCCGCACGTACGCCAGCCCCGCCTGATAGTTTGCGACGTGGCGCCGCGCGTGCTTGGGGAACCGCTTCAGGAAGTCCTCGTAACCCGCCGCGGCGTCGCGGTAGCGCTTCTGATTGAAGCGGTCGTGCGCGATGTCGAGGAGGGCGCCGCTCACCAGATCCTGGTTGGTCGAGCCGTAGCGGAGGACCAGCCGCTCCTCGGTCCGCACGGCAAGGCTGTCCCGCCCCTGCTGCGCGTAGGTCCAGGCCAGCAGCTTGGTCGCCGAGGCCCCGACCGCGTGGTCGGGGAAGTCGCGAATCAGTTTCTCCAGCGTGGCCTGCGCCTCGGGGTGCCGCGACATGGCCGCCATGGCGTCGGCGTCGATCAGGAGCGCGTTGGCGCGCCACGGCGAATGGCTGGGCGGCATCTTCAAGAGCAGGAGATGCGGTGCGCCGGCGAGCTGGCCCAGGTCGCCTGCGGTCCGATACGAGTAGAGGAGCAGGCAGAGCGCGGCCTCGATGACTTCCTCACGCTCCGGCATGACGGGACGGACGGAGCGGGTGGAATCCATGGCGCCCGCCACGTATCGGTCGAGCACGATCTGGAAGTACGGAGCCGCCGCGCGCGGCCGGTGCTGCTCCAGGAGTCCGACGCCCGCCATGTAGGCGGCGGCCGGCGCTTCGGGCTCGAGCGGATAGCCCGAGACGACCGCCTGGTACGAGCCGGTCGCGTCGGCCTTCCGGCCGAGTGCGTCGAGGCAGCGGGCGACGCGGTACTGCGCGCTCGCGGCCACCGCGTGCTGGAAGTAGCTGGTCAAAACGCGGTTCAGCTCCACGATCGCCTCGGCATGCTGCCCGCGCGAGGCGAGGACGCTGCCGATCAGGAACTGCGCGCGCGCGGCCTGGTCGGTGCCGGGGCGGCGCGCGACAATGCCGCGGAAGAGCGCGAGGGCCGAATCGGCGGAGCCGCTCAGGCAGACGGCGCCCGCGGCGCGGATCTCGGCTTCCGCGATCACGGCCGGGTCGTGCGCCTGCGCCGCGGCCCGCGCGAACTCCTCTCCCGCGCTCTTGAAGTCATGCGCGCGCAGGAATGCGTCCGCCTTGCCGAGCAGGGCCGGGTCGCGGAGCGGGGAGTTGGGGAAGCGGGTCGCGACCTCCTGGAACGCCGCGGCCGAAGCGAGCATCGAGCCGAGGCTCCGGTGGCAGAGGGCGCGCAGATACGACACGGCCGCGCCGCCTCCCGGCCTCGTGCCGATCAGCGCCAGCGCGTCCGCGGGCTTGTTCGTGATATAGAGCGCCGTGGCCCGCGCGAGCTGCACCCGCGGATCGGCCGCGTACCAGGCGCGCTGCGACAGGAGCGCCGCCAAGTGCCGCTGTGCCGTCGCGGTGTCGCCGCGGCGGAGGGCGCTCCAGGCCTGCGCGATCTTCGCTTCGCCCACGAGCGGGCTCTGCGGATAGCTTCGCTCCCACTCTTCCCACGCCTTGACGGCGTCTTTGTCCTGGCCGGTGGCCTCGAGCGTGAGGATGGACTGGAACTCGGCGTCGTCGGCGTACGGACCCTTGCCCAGCTTGTCCGCGGTCTGGCGGAAGCCTTCGGATGCCCGCGCGTTCTCGCCCTGCTCCAGACGGATCTGGGCCCACAGGTACCTCGCGGCCTGGTCTTCTTCCTCGTTGCGCGTGCCGTGCATCACGACCGCCACGAGGCGGTCGGCTTCTTGGAGCCCCGCCGCGCGCTCGGCCTCGGGGAGCAGGCGGGCCGCCTCGAAGGCGAGTCCAGCCTCGCGCAGTCCCGAGCCCTTGGGTTCCTCCGCCCGCCCCGGCGTGGCCGCGAACAGGGCGGCCACGAGGAGCGCAGCGGCGAGGGCGGCTCGCGCCGTGGTCCCGAGGGTCGTCATCCGATGGTCCGAGTGCGTCATGACTGTTGCCTCCGTTCCGCTACTCGACCGGGATGACCGGGACCTCGCCCTGCGGGCCGCCGGTGGAAATGATGACCGCGCGGGCGCGGCTTTCGATAACACGCCCCTCGGCGTCGTTCACGGTGAGGCGATAGCGATACTCGCCGTCAGCGAGGGGCAAGCCGGTTTCGTCCTTGCCGTCCCAGAGGATGTGCGCCGGCGGAGCGCCCTTGCCGCCGAACTTGCGGACCACCTCGTCCGACTTGTTGATCAGCTCGAGGGCCCAGGAATCGGTCTCGGCCTTGGTGCGCGCGTTCAGGTCGATCTTCGTCGTCGCGCGCTCGCCGGTCGGCGAGAAGATCTGGGGGTCGGCCTTCGCGCTGGCGAAGAAGCCGCCAAAGCGGTAGCTGACTCCGATCCGGTGCGCGAGGCCCAGCGGATGGTCGAGCACGCCGTAATCGAACTGGTAGTGGCCCGCGAAGCGGTAGCTCAAGCCGCCGGCCGGATTCCGGTCATCCATGCCGACCCGGAGCGCGAACATCGGCTGCACCCAGTACTCGGACCCGCCGCGCATCCGGACGCCCGGCCCCGACGCGTGATCGACTTCGGCGGTGATGAGTCCGCGGCCGCGGAGCACCTGGTACGAGAACCCGCCGCGCATCTCCAGCGGATAGGTCTCCTTGGTGTCGCGGAGGGTGATGCCCGGGCCGCCCACGTTGAGCACCGACGCGCCCACCCGGAGGCTGGGCGTGACGTTGGCGATGGCGCCCACGTCGAAGCCGTAGCCGGTCCCGGAGAAGTCCTCCACCGTCTGGCGAACCATCTTCACGTTCGCTCCCAGCGCGAAGCGCGGGTTCAGGCTCTTGGCCAGGGAGAGGATGTACGCGGTTTCCCCCTCGCTGAACGAGCCGAGCGGGTCATTCATGTCGTTGGTGCGGTCGAACGAGCCGGTGTGGAGCGACACGACGGTCAGCCCGAAGCTGGGGAGCTTGTTCCCCGGCACGGCCAGGTTGAGCGTGTTGATCGAGGTGTCCTCGAAGAGGCGCGCCGACTCGACGCGGGCTTCGTTCGGAACCAGCGTCGCGAGACCGGCCGGATTCCAGATGACCGCGGACGCGTCGTCCGCGGCGCCGACGAAGGCGCCGCCCAGACCCATGGTCCGCGCCGTCACGTACTGCGACAGCCAGGAACCGGGAGCGCCGCCGTTCTCGTCCACCGCTGCCGCGGCGGGACCCGCCGCGAGAACCAGGATCGCCGCGAGCGCGATCCGGAATGTGATCTGACGTGGCATGCGACTCATGACTCGGCCTCCCCGGTTCACCGGACCACCGCGACCTTGCGGCGGATGACATGGAGCGTCTCGCCCGTTCCCTGGGCCTCGATCAGCACGGTGTAGCCGCCGCTTGCGACCACGTCGCCCTTACCGTTCTTTCCATCCCACACGTACTGGTTCAGTCCCATCGCTCCGCCCACGGCCGCCTTTTGGAACGCGACGCGCCGCACCAGGTCGCCGCTCTGCGTGAAGATCCGCATCGTGACGCTGGCGTTGTCGTCCAGCTTGTAGGCGATCGTCGTCCCCTCGGCCGGCGGGTGGAACGGGTTCGGATAGTTCGTGGCGTAGCCCCCGCCCTTGGTTGGATCGACAAACGCGGTCTCGACGTCCATCTGATTCGACAGGACGCCCGAAGAAGCCCGGATGCGGTCCACTTCGGGCTGACGCGGGCTCAGGAAGTCGGCGCGCGCGTTTCCGTCGGAGGCGCTGGTGGTGTCCATGGCCGAGAGCGAGCCGGTTCCCGAAAGGAGCGTGAACACGACCGGCTGGCCGGGGACGCCGTTCTCGAAGGAGTCCACGACCCTCGCGGTGACGAGGGCGTGCTTGTTGCCGCCCACCCAGGGAGGATTCGAGCTCAGCCGGACGAAGGCGGGCTGGCCGGGCGTGATGGTGATCGGGCCGGTAACGCCCGGCGCGTTTCCGGCGTCGTCGCGGACCACCATCACGATCGGCTCGGCGAAGGTGTAGGTCTCGGACACGGAGCGCTGTCCCTGGAGAAGCTGGAACTGCGTCGTGAGGAGCGTGCCGCGGCCCGCGGCCTGCGTGCCGGCGTTCTGAATCTCCACCGTGACGAACGAGTTGATCTCCTGGATCACGCTTCCGGCGTCATTGGTGACGCGGACCGTCAGCGTGAACGATTCGCCCGCCCGCGCCGTCGACGGAGAGACCGTCGCCTCGAGATGGAAGCCGCTCGAGATGGCGCGTACCTGCGTGCTGCTGCCGGTCTTCGACGGATTGGTGACGTCGCTGACCGAAAGCTGCTGGAAGCCGCCCGTGGCCAGGCGCACCGTCATGTCGGCCTGGCCGTCCACCATCGCCTGGTTCGGCGGCAGGGTGGCCAGCGGATCGCCCGACGTGACGTGCACGACGTCGGTCACGCCGCCCACCGGGTTCCACCATGGGTCGGTCGCGAGCGCGGTCACGGTGAAGCCGTAGTTGATCGACTGGTCGGTGGCGATGCCGGCGCGGCCGGTGGCCGTCCCGGGCGCCACGATCTCGCCCGGCGCCAGGAGGAGCACCCGCTGGAACGTCCCGCCCGTCACCGTAACTGCCGACGACGTGTCGGGAGCGATGGCCGTATTGGTGGAGTCGCGGGCCCAGATGACCTGGTCGCCGCTCTTGTGGAGCCGCGTCGGAATCAGCACCTGGCCGTTCACCAAGACCGTGTCCGACGGCATCCAGGCGAACGCGTCCGTGGAGCCGAGCACGATGCGGTCGGAGATCCCGGGCACCAGGTTCCAGTACTGGTCCACCGCGCGGACCGTCATCGTGAACGGCGTGCCGGCGGTCTGCGCCGTGGGCACGCCGGTCTTGCCGGCCGGCGTTCCGCCCAGGGCCGTCTGTCCCGGGAGCAATACTTGTAGCCCCGCGAACGGGCCGGGGCTCACCTCGAACTCGTTCGTGGTG
>JANLXD010000303.1:0-1864 GCA_031364935.1 Candidatus Eiseniibacteriota bacterium | reverse complement strand
CTACACGATCGCCGCTGCACTCGCCGGATCGCTTTTTCTATCACTTACATTGGTGCCGGTTCTTTCCACATTCCTACTTCGGGGGAAACTGTCGGAGCGAGATACAAAGGTGGTTGGATGGGCCAAGGTGGTGTACCTCCGAGGGCTGCGCTGGTGCCTCGGGCACTGGAGAGCGCCGGTGCTTGCCGCAGTGATCGGATTGGCGCTGAGTGGATTCCTTTTCACCCAGCTCGGACGTGAATTCCTTCCGCCCCTTGATGAAGGCGCTGTCGGTCTACAGACGTTTCGTCTACCAAGCGTCTCTTTACCTATGTCCCGGACCCTTCAAGTTCAGGTCGAGCGCACGCTCCGGTCATTTCCCGAAATTACAACGGTCGTATCCAAGACAGGCCGAGCTGAGATCGCGTCTGACCCTATGGGACTTGAGGTCAGCGACGTGATCGCCAACCTACGGCCGAGGGGCGAGTGGCGGACGGCGAAGTCGCGCGACGAGCTTGTAGAGAAGATCCGAGAGCGTCTCGAGACTATTCCAGGGATAAGCTACAGCTTCTCCCAACCGATCCAGCTTCGAGTCGACGAGCTGATTTCCGGGGTCAAGGCACAGATCGCGGTGAAGGTATTCGGGGATGACCTCGACGCGCTCCTCCGCACCGGCGAGCAGGTACGGCGAGCGATCAGTAAGGTCCGAGGCGCGACAGACGTCAATCTCGAGCGCCTCGCAGGGACCGCTTATCTGGACGTGGAGATCGATCGGGAGCGCATCGCCCGATACGGGATCAACGTGGCAGACGTGCAGGACGTCGTCGAGATGGCCATTGGAGGCAAGGATGCAACGCAGATCCGGGAGGGCCAGCGGACGTTTGCTGTCGTGGTTCGGTTTCCTGAGGACGTGCGTTCAGACCCTGCCCGGTTCGAGAATCTGCTGATCGCCGGGAGCGACGGGCGCCGAATTCCGCTGAATCAGCTCGCGACGGTTCGCGTGCAGGAGGGTCCGGCACAAGTGAGCCGGGAGAGCGGTCAACGGCGAATTGTCGTCGAATGCAACGTGTCGGGGCGAGACATCGGGTCGTTCGTCGAGGATGCCCAGCGGGCCGTGGCCAAGGAGGTCACCATTCCGCCGGGATACTTCATCACGTGGGGCGGCCAGTTCGAGAACCAGCAGCGTGCGATGGCCAAGCTTTCAGTCGTCGTGCCCATGGTGGTCCTCCTGATTTTCTTGCTGCTGTTCACGAGCTTTGGATCGCTTCGAAACGCCCTGCTCATCATCCTCAACATACCCTTTGCCCTCATCGGCGGGGTGGTCGCCCTCTATCTATCCGGGCAGAATCTCAGTGTGGCAGCCTCCGTTGGATTCATCGCCCTCTTCGGGGTCGCCGTCCTGAATGGGGTGGTCATGGTGTCCTACTTCAATCAGCTGCGGCGTGAGGGGGCGACCCTCGAGGACGCCGTCGTGCGGGGAGGGGAGCTTCGCCTCCGGCCCATCCTCATGACGGCTCTTGTTGCTGGCATGGGCCTCGTGCCGCTTGTACTCGCAACCGGCCCCGGCTCCGAGATCCAGCGGCCCCTCGCGGTCGTGGTGATCGGTGGCCTGGTCACATCGACACTGCTCACCCTGTTTGTGCTTCCGATCCTGTACCGCTGGTTCGAGCGGCGCGAGGTGGAGTTCTAGGAGGAGTGATGAAGCGGATCGAGGCGTACGTGCAACCCTTCATGCTGCATCATGTGGTCCGGGAGCTGCGTGGAGCTGGCGTGCACGGAGTGACCGTCCAGGAGGTGCGGGGGTTCGGCCGTGAGAAGGACGAAAGCTTTCCCCACCACTCCAGCGACTACGCTGTGGACTTCACGCCGAAGGTCAAACTCGAGG
>JANLXD010000141.1:0-5107 GCA_031364935.1 Candidatus Eiseniibacteriota bacterium | reverse complement strand
GACCCGACCAGGGCGAGCATCCGCGCGCGCACCTGATGCTTCGTCTCGTCCTTCTCGTCTTCGCGCTCTTTCTCTTTCTGACGGTGCTGCGCGGACTGCGCATTTTCTTTGCGGCGGTCTTGCGCCCGCAGGGACCGCCGGGGGCGGCGCGGCAGGGAGGCACGCGCGAGGCGGAGATGGTGCGGGATCCCGTCTGCGGCACCTGGATCGACCGGGGGATCGCGGTGCTCGTCCGCAAGGGCGCGGAAACGGTGCCCGTGTGTTCCGAGGACTGCCGCCGCCGCCTCGAGGCGGCGCCATGAGCGGTGACCTCTTCGGCGCCGACGAGGCGGGGAAAGCGCGCGAGGGCGGGCTCTCCGACGGAGAGTTTCCTCCAGCGACGCCCCTCGCCGACCGGATGCGGCCGCGATCCCTCGACGAGGTCGAGGGGCCGGAGGCGGTCGTCGGGGCCAACGGGTTCCTGCGCCGTGCCGTCGCCGAGGACCGGGTGCCATCCCTCATCCTGTGGGGGCCGCCGGGCGTCGGGAAGACGACCCTGGCTCGGCTGATCGCGACGCAGACATCGTCACTGTTCCTTTCCTACTCGGCGGTCGCGACCGGGGTCAAAGAGATGCGCGAGGTCCTGGAGGAGGCGCGGCGGCTGCGCGCGCGCCAGGGCAAGCGGACCATCCTCTTCCTCGACGAGATCCACCGGTTCAACCGTTCTCAGCAGGACGTGTTCCTGCCGTACGTCGAGTCGGGAGACATCGTTCTCGTGGGCGCAACGACCGAAAACCCGTCCTTCGAGTTGAACGGCGCCCTGCTCTCACGGTGCAAGGTCGTCGTGCTCGAGCCGCTTGCCGCGGAAGCCATCGCGCGGATCGTCGAGCGGGCGCTGCGCGACATGTCGCGGGGGCTAGGCGCGCGCGATTTCGCCGTGGATGATGATGCACTCTCTTTCATCGCGCAGGCGTCGGGCGGAGACGCGCGCCGCGCGCTCAACCTGCTCGAAGCGGCGGCGTCGGACGCCGAAGGTGCCCGTGAGCGCCGGATCGAGGTGGGCCGGCTGCGGGACCTCCTGCAGCGCAAGGTCCTGCTCTACGACAAGGCCGGCGAAGAGCACTACAACCTGATTTCGGCGCTGCACAAGTCCATGCGGGAGTCCGACCCGGACGCCACGATCTACTGGCTCGTGCGCATGCTCGAAGCGGGGGAGGACCCGCTGTACGTGGCGCGGCGCCTGGTGCGCTTTGCGTCGGAGGACGTGGGGTTGGCGGACCCCGAAGCGCTCTGGCTCGCGGTCGCAGTGAAGGACGCGGTGCACTTCCTGGGCATGCCGGAGGGGAATACCGCGCTCGCGCAGCTCGTCGTGGCCCTCGCGCTCGCCCCCAAGAGCAACTCGGTGTACGTGGCCTACGAGGCCGCCGCCAAGGACGCCAAGGAGAAGCCACCCTATCCCGTGCCGCTCCACATCCGGAACGCGCCGACCGGGCTGATGAAGCAGCTTGGCTACGGCAAGGGGTACCAGTACTCGCACGAGCACGAGGACGCCATCGACACGCAAAAATACTTCCCGGACGAGATGGGGGAGCCGCGTTACTGGAGCGGCGTGCCACGCGGCGCGGAGAAGGAGCTGGCCGAACGGCTCGAGCGCCTGCGGCAGGAGAAGGAGCGCCGCCGGGGGAAGTAGCGCGGGCCGCCGGGGCTCTCGCTGTCCGCCCGATTGCCGCGGCGGCTCCTAGCTGGTAGCTTCCGCCGCGTGCCTCTCCCGCTCCGCGTCCACTGGCGCAACGTCTCCCTCCTCCTCACCGTCGAGGCATTCTGGGGCGTCTCGCTCGCCCTCATCTCCATGGTGGCGATTTTGCCCGTGTTCCTCGGGCACCTGGGCGCGAGCAACGCGACCATCGGGTGGCTTCCGGTGATCTGGATCCTCGCCACCGCGTTTCCCGGCGTTTTCGCCGCGCACTTCACCGCCAACCTCGCCCATCGGAAGCGCATGGTGCTGCTCCTGCACCTGGGCGCCGCGATCCCCTGGCTCCTGTTCGCCGCCTGGTTCGGGCTCGCGCGCCGGCCGTCGCCGCCCATCGACATCGCCGTGTTTCTCACCGTGTGGGGCGCGTCCTGGGTCTGGATGGGATTCACGATTCCGGTCTGGATCAACTTCATCGGGAGAGTCACGCGCTCGGAGCTGCGCGCCCGCTCGTTCGCGACGATCTTCTTCTTCCAGACATTGATGGGCGCGATCGGCGGCTGGGTCGGGAGCCGGATCCTGGGATCGGGGCTTCCGTTTCCCGCGGACTACGCATTCGGGTTTCTGATCGCCGCCATCTTCATGGTCCTGGGGAGCTTCTTCTTCCTGCCGGTGCGCGAGGAGGCGGGCGCGGTCGAAGAGCCGGGGCAGCCGCTCCAGGCCGTGTTCCGATACGCGCGGGAGATCTGGGCCGATCGCGGCGGGCTGCGCATCTATCTCTGGATCCTCTTTCTCACGACGGGCTGCTTTCTCCTGATCACGTTCTACCCGGTGTTCGCGGAGAAGCGCTTCCATCTGACGCCGCGCGATTCGGCCATCTACACGGCGATCTGCATGGCGGGGCAGATGCTGGGGAGCATCCTGACGGGCGTGATCGGGGACCGCTTCGGCTACGCGAAGGTCGCGGTCATCGCGACGGCCGCGCTGACGGTAGGCCTCGCGCTCTCGATCTGGGGACCCGGTCCGGCCGCGTATTACGCGACGGCGTTCGCCCTGGGGATTTTCCTTGTCGCCGACCGGCTCGCCCTCTACAACCTCTCGATGGCGTTCAGCCCGCATGAGGACAACACGGCCTACCTCGGCATCGTGCCGGCCCTGGTCGCGCCGGTCTCGGCCCTGATCGCGGGATCCTCCGGCGCCCTCATCGATCGGTTCGGATTCGTGCCGGTCGCGGTCGTGGGACTGATCGGCGCCGCCGCCGCGCTCGGCCTCGCGCTGTTCCGTCTCCCCGAGCCGCGCTATTCGTTCCACGCCGTCGGAAGGAGGACGCCATCGTGACCTCACGCAGAAGCGCGCTCCGCCGCCTCATGCTCGCTCTCGCCGTGGCGTGCGCCGCGGCGCCGGTCGCGCCGTGCCTGGTTCCGTCCGCCGCGGCGCTCCCGCTCTACGCCTCGCGCCAGGGGGCGACGTGCGTCACCTGCCACGTCGACCCGAACGGGGGAGGGATCCGAAACGAAGTCGGGTTCGCGTATCTCCGGAACCGGCACTCGATGGAACGGGACGCGCGATGGGAAAAACTAGCGGTCGATCCCAAGCTGAATGACTGGATCACTCTCGGCCTGGATCTGCGCGTGATGTATTACGCGTCGCACGTAAACGGCGGAGCGACGCTCGGCACTTCGACGTTCTTTCCCATGCAGGGGCAGGTGAACGTCGCGGTCATGCCGCACGAGCACCTGACCTTGGTCGCGAGTCATGGGCTGATCGTGGATCAGCCGGGCGTACCAACCGGGTATATCGCCCGGGAGATGTACGGCATGTTCGACGGACTCCCCGGGGACCTCTACGCCAGGGTCGGCCGGTTTCGAATTCCGTTCGGCTTGCGCCAGGACGATCACACGTCCTTCGTCCGGGCTCCGTCGTTTCTCCCGTACGATTCCCAGAAGCCGGACGCCGGTCTGGAGCTGGGGCGTATCGGCTCGAACGTCTTCGCGCAACTTTCCCTCACCGACGGCTCCGCGCCTTTCAACGAGCGCGCCCAGACCATTGCGGTGAAATTGGGACGGGCGACGGATGAGTACCAGACCGGGCTCTCGGGCTTCCACCGCTATTCTGACGCACTAGACCGTCATTGGGATCGCTGGGCCCTGTACGCATCGGGGACGCAGGGGCCAGTCACGGTGATAGCGGAGGCAGCGTTCGGGACAGACAAGATCTTCGGCGCGACAACAAATTCGGATGCGGTGTTCGCGGAGCTGGACTATCGCGCGCTCAAGGGGCTGAACCTGCGCGCGAAATTCGACATGCAGGATGATCGCGGGGGGCCGCTCGATCCCAGCCGGCGCTACGTCGCGGAAGCGGACGTGAACCCGGTGCCCTTCGTCGACCTCAAGCTGTCCTATCGCTACTACGACAATTCTACCGAAGACTCGCAGGAGTATCTGGCGCTGTTTTACTTTCCGTTCTAGGGCTCGCGCGCCTGGCGCCTTCGTAGTGAATTCAACGTTGAGGCTGATGACTTGCGATTAGAGCCGAAGCGAGCGGAGCGAGCGTAGGCGACCTCGCCGGACGGATCGATGTTCGCTTCCGCTTTGTGCGTAGCGCCCGGCCGCTATGCACTTTCCACAGCGCTCAACGCACCGGCGCCGCTTCCAGCAACCGCGCAATCTCAAGAAACGAGCCCGCCTGAAGCGACGCCCCGCCCACCAGGAACCCGTCCACGCCGGGCGTCTGGGCGAGCGGCCCGGCGTTCTTCGGATCGACGCTGCCGCCGTACAGAAGCGGCACCCAGTCGCCCGGGTCGCCCCGCCCGGCCTGGGCCAGCTCTTCCTTCGCCCACGCGTGCGCCTCGGCCACCTCCTCGACGCTGGCGACCACGCCGGTGCCGATGGCCCACACCGGCTCGTAGGCCACCCAGAGCGGCGCCTTGGCCGGAGCCCCCTCGAGCGCCCTTCGAAGCTGGCGCGCGAGCACGTCCCGCGTCTCGCGCCGCTCGCGCTCGGCCAGCGTTTCTCCCACGCACAGCACCGGCACGAGGCCCGCCCTCCAGGCGGCCAGGAGCTTCTGCCGCGCGACGCCGTCGCTTTCGCAGAAAAGCCTCCTCCGCTCGGAGTGACCGACCAGCGCGTGGCTCGCCCCGGCGTCGCGCGCCTGCTCGGCCGAGATCTCGCCGGTGAAGGCGCCCTTCGGCTCGAAGTGGCAATTCTGGGCGCCGAGCCTGGGGTCCCCCTCGCCTCGCGCGGCCGCGAGCGGGGCCAGATGGATCGCGGGCGGGAAGAGCACACAGGTCAGGGCGTCCCGTCCGCGAACGCCGGCCGCCGTCTCGCCGTACAACGCGCGCGCCTCCGCGAGGAGCAGGTTCATCTTCCAGTTCCCCGCGAGGATTCTCTTCATCACACGGAGCGGGTCGCGGCTTCCAGCGCGGCCACGCCGGGCAGC
>JANLXD010000109.1:0-4974 GCA_031364935.1 Candidatus Eiseniibacteriota bacterium | reverse complement strand
TTCCATGGAGGGGACCCTCCTCAGTCTGGCCGACCGGCTCGAGGCCCTGGTGGGGGGGTTCCGAGCCGGGCTCGAAGTGACCGGGTCGCAGGATCCCTACGGGCTCCGGCGGGCCGGGAACGGGATCGTCCGGATTCTCGTCGAGAAGAACCTCCGCCTGGACGTTCTAGCGATGGCGGAAAAACTGGATAACGCCTTCAACGAGGCCAAGATCGGGAAGGGACGTCAGGACGAATTCCGCTCCTTTTGGGTCCAGCGGGTCCAGAGCGCGCTGGAAGAGGCCGGAATGACCCGAGAGACCGCCCTGGCGGCGCTGGCGGTGCGCCCCGGAGACCCCGTGGACGTCCTGGCGCGCGCGCGGGCGATCGACCAGATCCGCCAAAGCCCGGACTTCGAGGGACTTATGGTCGGCTATCGGCGCGCCGCGAACCTTGTGCGAACTGCCCCACCCCAGGACGTGCCGACCTCCGGGCAACCGATGGCGGAGCGGGCGGAAAACTTCGGGGAAAAGGCGGAGGCCGACCTCCACTTGGAAACAAAGATGGCGCGGCAGGCCCTGGAGACGTATCTTCAATCAGCGACGCCAGACTACGCGGCAGCCCTGAAACACCTGCTGGGCCTGCGTCCCGCCATCGATTCCTTCTTCGAGGCGGTCATGGTCATGGCGGAAGACGCCCCCACCCGCCGCAGGCGGCTCGGCCTGCTCGAGGCGGTGAGGCAGACGTTCCTCAGAATTGCCGATTTCTCGGCCCTTCCATCCGCTCCAGGTCAAAAATCCGTTTGACTTTGCCGGGTTTTTGGCCTATACTAGCGCGGTCAAGGGGGCAAAATAACTTGCCCTCTCACGGCCGCAACCGCTAGAACCGATTGAGTCTACATCACATGCGCTACACCGCGTGGGCTGACGGGTGCGGCTTATTGTGTTTTGGGGCTATCTCTTAAACCGCAGCTATAAAATAAGTTAGCAGAGAAACTGACGCAGTCTGAAGGGGGTGAGAGGGCTCAACAGTTCCCATACAACCTTATATAACAACGACTTAACCTTAAAAAATAACTGAGAAAGGAGGTCGGTAGAAGTTGCGAAGAGGTTGCCCACCATGCTCGAGCACTGTCCCGACGAGCGGGCAATCTCATTTTGCAGCGCTCCAAGCTCAACCGGAATACCAATACCCGTGTCGGTAGGTTCCAGAGTTTAGTCCTCCCGAATTAGGACTCCGAGTTCAAGAAACGCTAAGGAGGATGTGAAAATGCGGAAAACCCTTATTGCCATGCTGGGCCTCGCGGCGCTCGTGGTGTGGGCATTGCCCGCATTCGCAGGTGTTGCGGGCGACCCTCCCAAGGCTCAACAGTGGTCGCCCCTCGATGGGCGCGCTGGGGCCATTGGAGCATTGGCCAAGAGTGGGAATTACACGGCGACGCTGAGCGGAACGCTCGTAAAGCAGGCGTCAGCGACGACGACGTTTTATCTGTACCCGGGCGCCTGTCAGGACAGGGCCGGCGGCACGTGGGCGCCGAAGACGGCGATCCAGGCCGACAGCCTTGACACTTACGCGACCGGATCAACGGGCGGCTACGGTACGTCAGACCAGTCGCTCAACCCGGTATTGTTTCACAAGGTGACGACGGCGACCTTGGCGGCCGAGCGTCCCGCGATTCTCGCGGGCAGCGCGTCGTTGTGGGCCGGCCGGTACGATCCGAACTGGGTCGTCAAGGTTGGCTATCCCAACATCACCTTCCAGCTTCTGTACATCGACACAGGGAGCCACGCCGCGAATTTCACGGTGACGCTGAAGATGAATCAGAGCACGGAGCAGAACTACGACTTCGTGTATCTGATCGGCGGCGGCGCCAACACCGTGGACCCCATTGCCAACAGCCGTCCGAAGCTGGACAACATTCTGGCGACGGGCGCTGACGGCGCCTCGACGCTTCTGGTCACCTGGACAGGCACCATCAATTCGACGACGCCGGGAGCGACCGCGATCAACGCGGTTGCCGGTCCGGCTCTCGTCGTGGGCTCGGGCTCGGGCGATCCGAACGTTCCGGTTCTTCCAGTTTCCATCACGGTTCCTGCCGGAAACCGGGCCATGTACGTCCTCTTCACGGCGGACTGCCTCTATTCCAGCGAGGACGGTCTGTGGCCCTTCGGTCACGGCGTCGTGTGGGACGATTTCAGCACCTCGGACAACGGCTCGATCTTCGCCGACGGGACGGCTGCGATCGGCGGCGATCCGGTGACTCCGCCGAGCGCGGGCCAGGTCATTCAGGGCTCGTTCGGTACGCAAGGCTATATCGCCGCGCGCGTGACGGCAGGCGCCGGCGAGCTGTGGCAGATCGTGGACGGAGGATTCGCCGGCACCGCCGACAACTGCCAGCTCCAGAAGAATGACGTTTTGGACAAGATGTTCTTCGGCGTCGACGCTTCGACCAAGAAGACCATCCCGGGCCAGTACAACTCGGTCGTGACGTGCACGCTTCCGGTCCCGACGGGAACGGCCTCGATCATCGCGCTGTGGGGCGAGTACCTCGACCTTCCGCGCGGCTCGGGCTACGCCCAGTCGTCCGACTATCGTTTCTACAAGGACGGCTCGTGGAGCAACTGGCAGAACACGGCACCCGGCGGCGGTGTCCGCACGTCGGTCATCAAGCAGTGGGTCGTCGACGGTGATGAGCTTGCGGCTGCCGTCCAGGCCGACTCGGTGCAGATCCGCTATAACCTCCAGTGCATCCCGCCGTTCGCATTCAACGGCGTGTGCCAGCAGGTCGACTACGGGATTCTGTACGACGATCTATACCTGCAGGTGTTGACGGGCGTTCCGGCCCCGGTGTTCGGCATTTTCGTCGGCTCCGTGGCGCAGTCGACGTTCGTCGACGGCACGCTCACGGGCACGAACTGCACCGTGACGCCGTGCTGGCCCGGTATCCGCGGCTCGCAAGCTGTCGAGTCCCCGGGCAACACCCACGTTGACGTCCATGACAACTTCAACAGCCCGCTCGGCGACTCGATCACGGTGGCTCTCGTGACCGGTCTTCGCAAGAACGGGATGGGCATCAACTGGAAGCAGGGATTTGACAAGGCGTTCCAGGAAGGCCAGGTCATTCACGTGACCAACGCTTCGTACAACGCCTCCTTCGATCAGCCGCGGGTGATCTACCGCCTGTTCGATCCGGCGACGAAGACCTGGAGCCCGTTCGACTCCTCAGCTCTGGACGGAAACAACGTGTCCATTGCCGGCGTCGATACGGTCCTGATCGACAGCGAGTACCGGATGAACTGGCCGCCGCGCGACAAGACGGGGCTCAGCCTTCCGGGCGGATTCACGCTCAACGGCGTGGGCGCGTACAACAACCTCACGTTCCTGCCGCGTGGAACCCGTCTCCAGTACTACTTCAAGGCTGTCGACATCAATGGCGGCACGGCGTATCAGTTCTCGTCGGACGCCTTCGCGCGCGAGGTCGAGGATCTCCCGACCCTGCCGGGTGGTACGGCGATTGCGCCGGACATCATCGAGTTCGATATTCTCCCGCGCGCGTACGCGGCGGGCTCCGGCACCTCGCTTCTCGCCGGAAAGACCAATACGCCGATCCTGAACCTCGACGGCTCGTACTCCGTCTGGTCGGCGGCGCTGGATCCCGTGACCCAGGCCCTTCGTGGCATGGGTGTGCGGGCTGACCGGTACCGCTTCCTCCAGGGTCTCGGCGAAGGCAGCAACATCGGCGGGCGCGAGCTCACCGGTGCCCCGGACAATCAGCGTCCGGACCGTCTGTCCAACTACTTCCCGAACATGACCGAGTACTCCATCAGCGAGTCGCTCTCGACCTGGTATCGCATCATGATCCAGTCGGGGCATCTCCGGACGGCGACGCTCGACGACGAGTCGGATGCCCGGCTCATCGAGGAGTGGTGGCAGAGAGACACCGGCACGAACGGCGGCGACCGCTGCTTATTCGCCTCGGGCGACGATTACTTCAATAGCCTCATGAACACGGCGGCGGCCGACCCGGCTCCGCGGCGTCACTCCCTCGGCCAGAACGTGCTGGGCGTGAACTCCGCTGGTGGCTCGTGGAACGGCACGGCCTCGGTTCCGTATCCGGTGGTGGAAGACCGTTTCGCGGCTCCGGGCTCCGGTCCGGGTCTCGTCACGGGATACAGCTACCCGGTTGACGGTGGCTGCCCGGGTCCGAACCGCTTCGACGCTCTTGTCAAGGTCGGCATGTCCAGTGCTCAGAACTCGGCCTTCTATCCGCTCTTCTCGGGCGTGAACGACGTGGCCGCTGTCGCGATGCAGACTGACAGGGACGCGAGCACGGACAACGATCGGAACAAGGCGTTGGGCTACGGCTACTCGATCTCGTATGTCCGCAAGGCGGGCATCCCGACGAGTGCCGCCAACTACGTCCATTCCGGCGTTCAGGAGCGGATGCAGGTGCTTTACAAGTTCCTCGCAAGCTGCCGCGGTGCCCGCTCGGGCGCTGCCGCCGACACGGCGAAGTGCTGGCCGTGCCCGACGGACGCGAACATGACGGGTAACTGGGCAACTCTGACCGGGTTCCAGACGGGATCGTACGGTCCTCTGTACGCGATCCAGGACAACCTCACCGCGACGGGCGTCGAGATCTCCGACGCTTCGGCTGCACCGCGTGTGAACCGTATCGAGGGGAACTTCCCGAATCCGTTCAACCCGCAGACGACGATCCGCTTCTCGTCGGCTTCCACGGGCAAGGTGACGATCCGCATCTTCAACGTGGGCGGCCAGTTGGTCCGGACGCTCTCGACGAAGGCTGACGCGGGCGCCAACGAGGTCCGCTGGAACGGCCGCCGCGATGACGGGCAGCCGATTGCGAGCGGTGTCTACTTCTACAAGGTGAAGTTTGCCGACGGCTCCGAGTCCGGCAGCCGGATGGCGCTTGTGAAGTAAGCCGCAACTAGCAGCAGGATTTAGCGGAAGGGGCGCCCGGGTTGCCCGCGGGCCG
>JANLXD010000080.1:0-2070 GCA_031364935.1 Candidatus Eiseniibacteriota bacterium | reverse complement strand
GCCCAACAATACCGGCACGTCCGAGGGGCGCATGCGCGCCGGATCCTGCTCCACGCGGACCTTCGCCTTCGTCATCCCGAGCAGCATGTCGAGCATCTCGCGAATGGTCCAGGCACGGCCGGAGCAGATGTTGTAGACCTCGCCCGGCTCCCCCTTCTCCAACGCCAACCAGTAGGCGCGCACGACGTCGCGCACGTCCGTGAAGTCCCGCCTCGCGTCCAGATTTCCGACGCGGATGACCGGCTCCTTCCGCCCCTTTTCGATGTCGGCGATCTGCTTCGCGAAGTCGGAGCAGACAAAGACCGGCCCGCGGCGCGGCCCTTCGTGATTGAAGCCGCGCGTGCGGATGATCGGGATCTTGAAACTCATCCAGTACTGATAGCCCAGAAGGTCCTGCCCCACCTTGCTCACCGCGTAGGGAGAGAGCGGCCGGAGCGGGTTCGTCTCGCGGATCGGCAGCTCGTCTTCGTGAACCAGCCCGTACTCCTCGCTGGAGCAGGCGAGCTGGATCCGGGGAGCGATCTTCAGCTTCTTCACGGCTTCGAACACGTTGAGCTGGCCGAGGATGTTCGTGACCATGGACTCGGTCGGCGCGGTCCAGGAGGTCGGAACGAAGCTCTGCGCCGCGAGATGGAAGATCCAGTCCGGCCGCACCTCATCGATCACGTCCCGCACCGAGGAGGCGTCGCGCAGGTCGCACTCCACCATCCGCACCTTGTCGCGGAAATGCTCGATGTTCTCGGTGCGGCTCCGCCACCGGAGGATTCCGGTGATGGCCGCGTCGCCGCGGCCCAGGATGTAGTCGGCGAGATGGCTGCCGGCGAAGCCCGTGATCCCGGTGATGAGGACGTTCATGCGTCCGCCCGCTCCCGGGCGAGGGCGAGGAGCGACTCCTGGTAGGCGGCGACGACCGAGCGCGGGTCGGGCGCTTCGAGAATCGGGCGCCCCACCACGACGTAGTCGGCGCCCCGCGCGAACGCTTCCGGCAGGGAGAGCGTGCGCTTCTGGTCGTGCGCCGCGTCCTGGGGCCCGCGGATGCCGGGGGTCACGATGAGAAACGGCGACGGGTGCTCCAGGCGGAGGCTCTGGATCTCGCGCGGAGAGGCGATGACGCCGTCCACCCCCGCGTCGGCGCAGAGCACGGCCAGCGCGAGCACCTTCTCCTCGGTGTCGGTCTTCGGATTCCAGAGCGGCGGGATCTCGGTCCCGTCGAGGCTTGTCAGCATGGTCACCCCCAGCACGCGCGGAACGCCCGCGAGGTAACGCGCGGCCGCCGCCGCGGCGCGCAGCATCTCGGGACCGCCGCTCGCGTGCACGGTCACGAGCGACACCGGCAACCCCTCCAGCGCCCGGACGGTGCGCTCGACGGTGGCCGGAATGTCATGGAGCTTCAAGTCCAGGAAGACGCGCTTCCCGCGATCCGCCAGAGCGAGCACCGCGTCTCGCCCGGCGGAGCAGAAGAGCTCCAGCCCGACCTTGTACCACAGCACGGCGTCGCCCACGCGATCCACCTGCTCGAGGGCCGACCTCAAGTCGGGCCGGTCCAGCGCCACGATCAGCCGGTCCTGGACCTGCACGGGCCCTTCTCCCTGCCACGATCCGCTCATGCTCCTCCTCTCCCGCCCGCCGGATGCGCCTGGCGGCCGGCGCGAATCACGCCGCGGCCCTCCGGGACGACCAGCGCGCCGATCAGGTCGTCCACGGTGGACGATCCCATTCCCTTCAGATGCTTCTCGATTCCGCGGACGCACGCCTCGGCCAGCGACGGATCGGCGAAGAGGGCGGTCCCCACCTGCACCGCGCTCGCGCCGGTCAGGAGGAACTCCACCGCGTCCGCCGGCCTCGCGATGCCACCCATTCCGATGACCGGGATGTCGACCGCCTGCGCCACCTCCCACGCCTTCGCCAGGGCAAGCGGCTTAATGGCCGGGCCGGAGAGTCCACCCAGCACGGTGCCGAGGATCGGCTTCCGATTTCGGGAATCGACCGCCATGCCGACGAACGTGTTCACGACCGAGATGGCGTCCGCGCCGCAACTCTCGCACGCCTCGGCGATCTCCGCGATGCGCG
>JANLXD010000054.1:0-2804 GCA_031364935.1 Candidatus Eiseniibacteriota bacterium | reverse complement strand
CCGATCCCAAGACCACGCCCAACACGCGCGCGGGACGGATCCTGTTCGCGTCCCTGGTCGCGGTGGGCGCGGGGTTCGTCGCCTTCGTTCTCTTCCGTCCGAACGGCCCCATCTGGGCGCTGGCCGCGCTGGCGCCCCTCGTTCCTTTGATCGATCACGTCCTCCCCGGCCCGAGGTACGAATGGAAGCGTCCCGTGGTCGGCCCTCTCTGGAAAGGAGATGCCCATGAACCGATGGATACCCGCGCTCGCGATCGCGTTGGCGGGACTGCTCTCGGCGCCGGCCGCGCATAGCTTCTGCGGCTTCTACGTCGCGAGCGGCAACGCCAAGCTCTTCAACAAGGCCTCGAAGGTGGTGATGGTGCGGGACGCCGATCGGACCGTCCTCACGATGGCGAGCGACTTCAAGGGAGAGCCCGAGGAGTTCGCGCTGGTCGTGCCCGTGCCGGTGGTGCTCGCGAAGGGGCAGATCCACGTCGGCGACCCGAAGGCGGTGGATCATCTGGATGCTTACTCGGCGCCGCGGCTGGTCGAGTACTTCGACCAGGACCCGTGCCAGATCATGGCCATGGAGCAGAGCCGGGCCATGCTCTCCGCCCCCATGGCCGGCAAGTCAATGGGGGACGCGCGCCGCGACCGCTCCCTCGGTGTCACGATCGAAGCCCGCTATACCGTCGGCGAGTACGACATCCTCATCCTCTCCGCCAAGGAAAGCTCGGGCCTCCAGACGTGGCTCGAGGCGCACGGCTACCGAGTGCCGGAAGGCGCGGGGCGGGTGCTCGCGAGCTATCTCCGCCAGGGGATGAAGTTCTTCGTCGCGAAGGTGAACCTCGCGGAGCAGGCGAAGCTCGGGTATTCGTACCTCCGGCCGCTCCAGATGGCCTTCGAGTCGCCCAAGTTCATGCTCCCGCTTCGGCTCGGCATGGTGAACGCGGACGGGCCGCAAGAGATGTTCGTCTACGCGTTGACGCGTAATGGTCGAGTCGAGACCACGAACTATCGAACGGTCCGGCTTCCGTCGGACGCCGAGGTGCCGGAGTTCGTGAAGGACGACTTCGGCCGCTTCTACAAGGACATGTTCACCGAGCAGCACGAGAAGGCGGGCGGCGACGCGGTTTTCCTGGAGTACGCGTGGGACATGTCGTGGTGCGATCCCTGCGCGTCGGATCCGCTCTCGCGCGAGGAGCTGGCCGGGCTGGGCGTGTTCTGGATCAACACGGGTATCGTGCCTCCGAACCGGCGCGGCATCGCGCCGGCGCCCCGCTTCGTGCCGCCGGGAAATCCGCAGTCGGTCTTCGTCACGCGGCTCCACGTCCGCTACGACGCGCGGCACTTCCCCGAGGACCTGGTCTTCCAGGAGACGGGCGACAAGACGAACTTTCAGGGGCGGTTCGTCATCCATCATCCGTTCCGCGGGCAGAGCGAGTGCGATGGGATGGACGCCTATCGCCGGCAGGTCCGCGAGCGGCGCGCGAAGGAGGCCGAGACTCTGGCCGACCTGACCGGGTGGAGCATGCGGCGGATCCGGGAGAAGATGGGCAAGGATGCGGAATGGACCGATTCGGAGGAGCCGCGCAATTGGTGGGACCAGATGTGGCGGTAAGGATTAGCTGACGCGGTAAGCGGCGCGCCGGACGATGGGTCCGGTGCGTCGCCTCCCCCTCACTCGACCGGCCGGCTGGAGTGACCATGAATCAGACCCGGCTTGAGCGCAGCGCGGCCCCCCTTCTCCTGGCTTTCGTGCTGGCCGTGACCTGCGCGCCGTCTGTGGCGCACGCGTTCTGCGGCTTCTACGTCGCGACCGGAGACATGCGCATCTACAACAAAGCCTCCAAGGTTGTGATCGCGCGGGACGGAGACCGCACCGTCCTCACCATGTCGAGTGACTTCCGCGGCGACCCGAAGCAGTTCGCCGTGGTCATCCCCGTGCCCGTGGTGCTCCAGAAGGGGCAGGTGCACGTCGGGGATTCCACGGCCGTGACGCACCTGGATGACTTCTCGGTGCCGCGGCTGGTGGAGTACACGGACCCGAATCCGTGCCCGAGGGAGGAGGTCTCTTACAAGATAAGCGTTGCACAAGTGAAAGGGGACAGGGCAGCCCTGACCCGTGGAGGCTCCGTGGAGTCAGTCGTCCGAATCATGGCCCAGTATAAAGTAGACGAGTACGACATCCTGATCCTCTCGGCCAAGGAAGGACGCGCCCTCGGCGATTGGCTGCGCGCGAACGGCTACACCATGCCCCCCGGAGCTGCGCCGGTGCTCTCGTCCTACATCAAGCAGGGTATGTACTTCTTCGTCGCGAAGGTCGACGTCGCCGAGCAGCAGCGGCTTGGCTTTAGCTATCTCCGACCGATTCAGGTGGCCTTCGAGTCCCCCAAGTTCATGCTCCCGATCAGGCTCGGCATGGTGAACGCAGACGGACCCCAGGAGATGATCGTGCTCACACTGACCCGTAAGGGCCGTGTGGAGACCACGAACTACCGAACGGTTCGAATGCCAACGGACGTCGACGTTCCCGAATTCGTGAAGGGAGAGTTCACTTCCTTCTACCCGCAACTATGGTTTAAATCTTAATATATCATTCTAATAAAATTTTGAAAATGAAATACCCGAAAATATCATCAACAAGATTATTATTCTGTTTCATACTATCCTCATCGCTTATCTGGGCGGGCTGCACAAAAGATTACTATGAAATAAATACTGATCCTACAAGATTAACTTCTCTGGCCACAGAGGACATCAAGGGTTTGTTTACCAATGCGGAGTATATGGCTATGTACTCCGGTGATGGATCCGCCGGTG
>JANLXD010000571.1:0-3947 GCA_031364935.1 Candidatus Eiseniibacteriota bacterium | reverse complement strand
CTCCCAAGGCGGCCCGTACCGGAGCTTCCAAGTGAACAAGCTGGTCCGCGACGCGCGCGAGGCGATCGAGCGCGCGGAGATCAAGGACGGCGCCACGATCGTGTTCGGGGGCTTCGGGCTCTGCGGCATCCCCGAGAACCTGATCGTCGCACTTCGAGATTGCGGCGTGAAGGACCTCACCTGCGTGTCGAACAACGCGGGCGTGGACGACTGGGGGCTGGGGCTCCTCCTCCAGACGCGTCAGATTCGAAAGATGGTTTCCTCGTACGTCGGCGAGAACGCCACGTTCGAGCGGCAGTTTCTCTCCGGCGAGCTGGAGGTGGAGCTGGTGCCGCAGGGGACCCTTGCCGAGCGCATCCGCGCCGGCGGCGCCGGGATCGGCGGCTTCTTCACTCCGACGGGCGTGGGCACCGTGGTCGCGGAGGGGAAGGAGACGCGGGCGATCGGTGGGCGCGAGTACGTGCTCGAGATGCCGATCCGCGCCGACTTCGCCTTCGTGCGCGCCCATCGCGGCGACCACCTGGGCAACCTCGTCTACCGCATGTCGGCCCGGAACTTCAATCCCATGGCCGCCACCGCGGGGCGGAAGACGCTCGCCGAGGTGGAGCAGCTCGTCGCGCCGGGGGCCATCGATCCGGACCACGTCGTGACGCCCGGGATTTTCATCGATCACATCTTCCAGGGGACGTATGGACCCAAGCGAATCGAAAAGAGAACGAATCGTCCGGCGAGCGGCGCTCGAGCTTAAGGACGGGTTCTACGTGAACCTGGGCATCGGCATGCCGACCCTGGTCGCCAACCACATCCCGCCCGGCATGAACGTGATCCTCCAGTCGGAAAACGGCGTCCTGGGCGTGGGGCCCTACCCCGAAGTGGGGCAGGAGGACGCCGACTTGATCAACGCCGGCAAGGAGACGATCACCGTCCTGCCCGGCGCGGCGTTCTTCTCCAGCGCCGACTCCTTCGCCATGGTGCGCGGGGGGCACGTGGATCTCACGATCCTCGGGGCCATGGAGGTGGACCAGGAGGGAAACCTGGCCAACTGGATGATCCCCGGGAAGATGGTCAAGGGGATGGGAGGCGCCATGGACCTGGTCGCCGGCGCGAAGCGCGTCGTGGTGACCATGTTCCACACCGCCAAGGGGGATGTGAGCAAGGTCTTGAAAACGTGCGCGCTCCCACTCACGGGGCGCAAGGTGGTCAACCGCATCATCACCGATCTCGCCGTGATGGACGTCACGCAGCGCGGGCTGGAATTGGTCGAGCGCGCGCCGGGCGTCACCGTGGACGAGATCCTTCGCGCAACCGAGGCTGAGCTTCACGTATCCGAAGTGGCCGAGATGCCGGTATGACCGGCCCGAGGGAACCCATGCCGACGACGACCGCCGCCGGGATCCGGCGCGACGATATCTACGAGCTGACCGAAGAGCAGCGGGACTGGAAGGAAACGCTCCGCGAGTTCGCCGACAAGGAGATCGCGCCCCCCGCGTCCCGCTACGACCAGGCGGGCGAGTTCCCGTGGGACAACGTGAAGAAGATGCGCGAGCTAGGACTCTTCGGCCTGATCTTCCCGGAGCAGTACGGCGGCTCGGGCGCTGAAACGCTGATGTACGTGATGGCGGTGGAGGAGGTGAGCCGCGCCTGCGCGTCCACAGGGATCACGCTCGCGGCGCACGTTTCCCTGGGCACGGCGCCGATCTACCTCTTCGGTACCGAGGCGCAGAAGCGGAAGTACCTCCCGAAGCTCTGCTCGGGCGAGAACCTCGCCGCGTTCGGCCTGACCGAGCCCGAGGCGGGCTCGGACGCGGGCGGGACGAAGACCCGCGCCGTGAAGGAAGGGGATCACTACGCCGTCAACGGGCGGAAGATCTACATCACCAACGGCGGCGTTTGCGGCACCGCGGTCTTCACCGCGGTCACGGCGGCCGGCTTCGGCACCCGCGGCATCTCGGCCTTCATCATCGAGAAGGGGACGCCGGGATTCTCGGCCGGCCCTCCCGAGAAGAAGCTGGGACACCGGGCGAGCAACACCGTGGAGCTTCTGTTCGACGGCGTGAAGCTCCCCAAGGAAAACCTGCTCGATCAGGACGGGCGCGAGGGGAACGGCTTCAAGCAGTTCATGATGACGCTGGACGGCGGCCGCATCTCGATCGGCGCGATGTCCCTGGGAATCGCGCAGGCCTCGCTCGACTCCGCGGTGAGCTACGCGAAGAGCCGGCGCCAGTTCGGAAAGTCGATCGGCGAATTCCAGGCGATCCAGCTCCTCCTGGCCGACATGACCACCGAGCTGGAGGCCGCGCGTCTCCTCGTGTATGCCGCGGCGCGGCTCAAGGACCGTGGCGCGCCCTACACGCGCTACGCGGCCATGGCCAAGCTCAAGGCCTCGACGGTGGCCATGCGCGCCGCCGATTCGGCCGTCCAGATCCACGGCGGGGCGGGCTACATGACCGACCATCCGGTGGAGCGCTATTTCCGCGACGCCAAGCTCATGGAGATCGGCGAGGGCACCTCGCAGATCCAGAAGCTACTCATCGCACGCGAGCTGTTGAAGGAAGCGGGACACGTCTTTGGGAGCTGATCCCCCGGATCCCCCGAATCAGGCGAAACCCCGCGAAAGGAGATCACAACGTGGCTGAAAGAGATGCCTACATCGTCAGCGCCTGCCGGACCGCCATCGGCGAGTTTTTAGGCGGGCTCTCGTCCATGACCGCGCCGCAGCTCGGGGCGATCGTCATTCGCGAAGCCGTCCAGCGCGCCGGGTTGAAGCCCGACCAGGTCGAGGAAGTGCTCATGGGCCACGTGGTGCAGGCCGGCGCCGGGCAGGCTCCCGCGCGCCAGGCGGCGATCCACGGTGGCATTCCCGACACCGTGGGCGCGACCACGATCAACAAGGTCTGCGGCTCGGGGCTCAAGGCGGTCATGCTCGCGGCGCAGGCGATCCGCGCGGGCGACATGGACGTGATCGTGGCGGGCGGCATGGAGTCGATGTCCAACGTGCCCTACCTCCTCCCGAAGGCGCGCACGGGCTACCGCCTGGGGAACGGCGAGCTGGTGGACGGCGTGATCCACGACGGGCTCTGGTGCTCGTTCCAGGGGCACCACATGGGGAACTCGGCCGAGTTCATCGCGCGGAAATTCAACGTGACGCGCGAGGACCAGGACCGCTTCTCGGTCGACAGCCACAAGAAAGCGGTCGCCGCGCAGAAGGAAGGCACCTTCAAGAACGAGATCGTGCCGGTGATGATCCCCCAGAAGAAGGGGGAGCCGAAGTGCTTCTGCCTGGACGAGCGCCCGCGTCCCGACACGTCGCTCGAGACGCTCGCGAAGCTCCGGCCCGCGTTCGATAAAGAGGGCTCGGTGACGGCCGGGAACGCGCCCGGACTGAACGACGGCGCTTCGGCGGTCGTGGTCATGTCCGAGGCTGCCGTGAAGCGCACCGGCGCGAAGCCGATGGCGCGCATCAACGGATACGCGACGGGCGGTGTGGCGCCGGAGATGATCTTCTACGCGCCGGTCATCGCGGTGCGGAAGCTGGCCGAGAAGCTGGGCCGGAAGACGAACGAGTGGGACCTGATCGAAGCCAACGAGGCGTTCGCCGCGCAGGCGATCGTGGACGCGCGCGAGCTGAACTGGGATCCCGCGCGGATGAACGTGCGCGGCGGGGCCGTGGCGCTGGGGCATCCGATTGGAGCCTCGGGCGCGCGCATCCTGACCACGCTCCTCTACGCCATGCGGGACAACAAGGCGAAGACCGGCCTCGCGACGCTGTGCCTGGGCGGCGGGAACGCGGTGGCGCTGAGCGTGGAGGCGGTATGACGGCTTCGCCCGCGTCGCCGGCGTCTTCTGCAGCGGGCGCAGCGGGGGCGGCCGGGGCCGCGCCCACGCGCGGCCCCACGGCGGCCCCCCCCCCCCGGGGCGGGGTGGGGGGGGGCCCCCAGGGGAACCGG
>JANLXD010000565.1:0-2901 GCA_031364935.1 Candidatus Eiseniibacteriota bacterium | reverse complement strand
GGGCCCACCCCTTTCTGCTACTCGTGGGCGTTTCGCCGGAGGTCGGGGCTGCGACATCGCGGTGGCGCCGCGGGAAAAACAATCCGTGGGGCTATTTTAGCCGACGCGAGCGGTGCGAGCCAAGGCAACCTCGACCGAGGATTGATTTTCCCGCTCCGCCACGACACCGCCGCCCCTTCGCGGTCGGCCTCGTCCACGGACTGGCAGGAAGCGGCGCCCTGGCCATCGCGGTGCTCGCCACCATCCCGTCGCGCCCCGAGGGGCTCTTCTACATGGGGCTCTTCGGGATCGGAGCGATCGGCGGCATGGTCCTGATCACGGGTCTCTTCGCGCTGCCGCTCCGCTTCGCCACGGAGGCGAGGTGCGGCGCCGGGAAGTGGCTCCCGGCCGCGGCCTCGTTCGGAAGCGTCGCTTTCGGAATCTACTATCTCTATCAATACCGTTGACCTGGAGCGAAGTTGGTGACAAAATTCACAAAGTTTCGGCGGGTCCAGACGTCTCTTCGCGTCAACCTAACCACGGAAGGCATCACCGGGGTTCGTGAGCGAACAGAACTCTAGAAGACTACTGCCACTCCTCGTCCTCGTGCTCCTGGCCGTCGGCGCTTGGGCTTTTTTGGACTCGTTTTCGAACGTGGGCTACATGCCCAAGCAGCCGGTCGCCTTCAGCCACAAGATGCACGCGGGCACGCGGAAGATCCCGTGCCTCTACTGCCACTCGTCGGCCGAGCGCTCGCGGCACGCCACGGTCCCCTCGGTCCAAGTCTGCATGAACTGCCACGTGGTGGCGCGCACCGACCGGCCCGACATCCAGAAGATCACCGCCCTCTACAACGCCGACAAGCCGATCCCCTGGGTCCGCGTGCACCGGCTTCCCGACTACGTCTACTTCAGCCACCGGTGGCACATCGCGAGGGGATTTCCCTGCCAGAAGTGCCATGGTCCCGTGGAGAAGATGAACGAGGTCCGTCAGGTCTCGTCGCTCAAGATGGGATGGTGCATCGATTGCCACCGCCAGAACGGCGCCTCCCAGGAGTGCAACACATGTCACATGTAGAGCCCCCCAAGCACTGGAGCACCCTGGCCGAGCTGGAGGGCGAGGCGCACGTGGAGGAGCTTCGCGGCCGCGAGTTTCTGACGCCGTCCGAGGAAGTGACGGAGCCGTCCCGCCGGGACTTCCTGAAGCTGGTCGGAACGGGAGCGGCGTTCCTGGCCGCGGGCTGCGCGCGGAAGCCGGTCGAGAAGATCCTCCCGTACGTGAGGGCCCCCGAGGAAGGCACGCCGGGAAACCCGGTTTACTACGCCTCCACCTGCAACGAGTGCCCGAACGGCTGCGGCCTCCTGGTCAAGACCCGCGAAGGACGCCCGATCAAGCTGGAAGGAAATCCGGATCACCCCGTGAACGCCGGCGCGCTCTGCGCCCGCGGGCAGGCCTCGCTGATCAACCTCTACGATCCGGACCGGCTCCGAGGGCCGGTGACGGTGGACCGGGCGACAGGGAAGGCCGCCGCCGCCGGATGGGCCCCGGTCGACCAGCGAGTGACGCTCGGACTCAAGCGCGCCCGCGACGCCGGCGGACGCGTCGTGCTCCTGACCGGCACGGTGGCGAGCCCGTCGACGCGCGCGCTGATCCGCGATTTCACGGCGGGCTTTCCCGCGGCGGAGCACGTGGCCTACGACGCGATCTCGCACGACGCGATCGCCCGCGCGAACGAGGCGACCTATGGGCAGCGGGTCCTCCCGCGCTACCGTCTCGACCGCGCCGACGTGCTCGTTACTTTGGGCGCGGACCCGCTCGGCACGTTCCTCTCGACGGTGGAGCAGGGGCGCGATTTCGCGAAGCGGCGCCGCCCCGAGTCGGGAGGCATGTCCCGCGTGATCGCCATCGAGCCGATCCTGACCCTCACCGGCACCAATGCGGATCGTCGCGTGCGCGTGCGGCCGGACCACCTCTACCCGGTGGCCCTGGCGCTCGCCGAGAGGCTGGGGGTTCACGCTCCCGTGTCAGGCGGAGGGAATGGCTCCGGCGCGACGAACGGCGCCGCCTCGAACGGCTCCGCCGCCCCGGCTGAAGACATCGAGACGACGGCCGGCCTCCCGGGCGGGACGATCGCCTCGATTGCCGAGGAGCTGTCGCAGGCGCGGGGGAAGAGCCTCGTGCTGGCCGATCCGAACGCCGCGCCCGCCGAGCACGCGGTCGCCCTCCAGATCGTGGCCAACCTGATCAACAGCGCGCTCGGAAACGACGGCGTCACGGTGGACGTATCGGGCGCGACCGACACCGTGATCGGCTCCGACGAGGAGATGCTCCAGCTGGTCGAGCGGATGCGCGCGGGTGAGATCCAGGCGCTCCTGATCCACGGCACCAACCCCGGCTACTCGCTCCCGCCCGCGGTCGGCTTCGCCGATGCGGTGAAGCGCGTCCCCTTCGTGGTGAGCCTCTCCGACCGCGTGGACGAGACGGCGCGCCTGGCGGACGTGGTCGCGGCGGGGACGCACTACCTCGAGTCGTGGAACGACCACCAGCCCCGCGCCGGCATCCTCTCCGTGACGCAGCCTGCGATCGCGCCCCTCTACGACGTGCGCGCGTTCCAGGACTCCCTCCTCGCGTGGTCGCGCTCCCTCGGGCGCGGGCCGCTCGCTCAGACCGCGGGCTCGTTCCACGAATACGTGAGGGAGCGCTGGAGGACCCAGGTCTATCCCGGCGCCGGCGCGGCCGCGACGTTCGATCTCTTCTGGGAGGGTGCGCTCCGCACCGGCGTGATCGCGCGCGAGGAGCGCGCGGACGCGGTCTCCGCGGCCCGCTCGCCGCGCACCGGCTCGCTGAGCGCCTCGCTCCCGGCGGCCGCTAATGGCGCCGCTCCGGGGAATGGAGCCGCTCCCGCCAAGGGCGCGCTCACCC
>JANLXD010000533.1:0-4442 GCA_031364935.1 Candidatus Eiseniibacteriota bacterium | reverse complement strand
CAGAAGAGGCTGCACCCATGCCGCAGTCCGACCCGACGACCCAGGAGCCGCGCTACCTCGATCGGGCGCTCACCTGGCTCACCTTCAACGGGCGCGTGCTGGAGGAGGCGCAGGATCCGGCGAACCCCATCTTGGAGCGGGCGCGGTTCCTGGGCATCTTCGCCTCGAACCTGGACGAGTTCTTCATGATCCGGGTCGCCGCGATCCGTGACCGCATCCGGACGGGCGTGGAGCAGCGCACCCCTTCGGGCCTGACGCCGGCCCAGCAGATGGCCGCGGTGCAGACTCGCGTGTGCGAATTGACGACGGCCGCCCACGCGCTCTGGGAGCGGGAGATCGTCCCCGCGCTCCGTGAAGGCGGGGTGCGCTTCGTGCACGCCGCGGATCTCGATCCGGGCGAGCGCGCGTTCGTGGACAATCTCTTCGCCCGTGAGATCCTGCCCGTCCTGAGCCCCGCCGCGGTCTCCACCGACCTGCCATTCCCGCGCCTCTACCATCTGGCGCTCCATCTCGCGGTGCGGCTCTCGCGCGGCGAAGAGGAGGAGCGGCTCGCCATCGTACAGCTCCCGCGCTCGGCGGCGCGCTGGATCCAGGTGAGCGGCGGCGCGCGGATCGACGGCGCCCAGCCCGTGGGGCAGCGTTTCATTCTCCTCGAGGATGCGGCGCGCGACCATCTGGCGGAGCTTTTCAACGGCTACGAGATCCGCGAGTCGGTTGCGTTCCGCGTGACCCGCGACGCCGACTTCGCGACCGACGATCAGGAGGAAGAGAGTCTCGTCGACGCCGTGCGTCAGGTGCTCCGCGAGCGCCTGAGCGGCGATCCGGTCCGGCTCGAGATCGCGCTCGGGGCGAGCGACGATCTGGCCTCGCGTCTCAGGAAAGCGCTCGAGCTGGAGGAGAGCGAAGTCTACCGGGTGCCTGATCCCCTCGATTTCAAGTTCCTCACCGATTTCGCGCGGCTGCCGTCCTTGAGCGCGCCGCGCGCCGCACCCTGGCCGCCGCAGCCGGTCCCCGGCATCCCGCCGCTGGACGGCCTGTGGGACGCCATCCAGGAGCAGGACATTCTCCTCTTCCACCCCTACGAGACGTTCGAGCCGGTGGTGCGGCTCCTCGCGTTGGCGGCCGAGGATCCGAACGTGATCGCGATCAAGCAAATCCTCTACCGCACCTCGTCGACGTCGGAGGTGGTGAACGCGCTGGAGCGCGCGGCGGAGAACGGGAAGCAGGTGACGGTGCTGGTCGAGCTCCAGGCCCGCTTCGACGAGGAGCGGAACGTGAACTGGGCGAGCCGCCTGGAAGACGCGGGCGCGCAGGTGCTCTATGGCCTGGCCGGGTTGAAGACTCACGCCAAGGCGCTTCTCATCGTGCGCCGCGGGACCGGCGGCATCGAGCGCTACGCGCACGTCGGCACCGGAAACTACAACGAGCGGACGGCCGTAGAGTATTCGGACGTCGGGCTCCTTTCCGCGGACGAGGACCTGTGCGCCGACCTGACCGGCTTCTTCAACGTCGTCACCGGCTACTCCGAGCCCTTGCCGTGGCGGCGGATCGAGATGGCGCCGCTGGGGCTCAGGTCGCGCCTCCTCGCCTTGATCCGGCGCGAGATCGCGAAGTCCACCACGGAGGAGCCCGGCGTGATCCGGGCCAAGATGAACGCGCTGCTCGACATTCCCCTGATCGAGGCGCTATATGAGGCGTCGAGCGCGGGCGTGCGCGTGGATCTCAACGTGCGCGGCTCCTGTCTCCTCCGGCCGGGCGTCAAGGGGATGTCCGAGAGCATCCGCGTCGTGAGCCTGGTGGACCGTTTCCTCGAGCACGCGCGCATCTTCGAGTTCCGAAACGGGGGCGACCAGGAAACCTTCATCGCGAGCGCCGATTGGATGCCGCGCAACCTGGACCGCCGCGTGGAGCTGATGGTGCCGGTGATCGAGCCGGATCACCGCGCCCGCCTGGGCCACATCCTCGACACGATATTCGCCGACAACGTGAAGGCGCGGGAGCTCAAGGCGGACGGGACCTACGCCAAGCGCGACGGGCGGAAGAAGGCGACGCGCGCCCAGGAAATTTTCTGGGAAGAGGCGAAGGCGAACGCCTCGCGCACCGAGGATCCGGACCGAAGCGTGTTCCAACCCCTGCGGCGGGCGCCCGCCGCGGGCTAGCCGCCGTCTCCACGGAGGGAGCTTTCCATGTCGAGCTGGGTGAATCGCGTGGTCGGAGCGGCCATGCTGCGCTCCGCGACGTACGAGGAGGTCGAGGCCGATACCGGTGCGAACATGCAGGCCCTGGCCGTCGTGCTCGTCTCCGCGGTGGCGGCGGGACTCTCGATGGCGGAGGGGGGCGGCCGCGCGATCGGCTACGGGATCATCGGCGGACTGGTCGGCTGGGTGCTGTGGGCCGCCCTCACGTGGCTCATCGGGACGAAGATCCTCCCTTCGCCGGAGACGAAGGCGGACCTGGGCGAGCTACTCCGCACCATCGGCTTCGCGAGCGCGCCCGGAATCGTCCGGATCCTGGGCGGGCTTCCTTTGGTCGGCTGGCTCTTCGACATCATCGCCGCGCTCTGGATGCTGGCCGCGTTCGTGGTGGCCGTGCGCCAGGCGCTCGACTACCGGAGCACCGGCCGGGCGATCGTCGTCTGCGCGATCGGGTGGCTGGTGTGGTTCGCGGTGATCGCGTGGACGGCGTTTCTGGTCGGCGCGACAGTCGCCGGCTTCGGGCTCCTCACGCGGGGGTCCGCCTAGTACCGCACGTCGGCGGCGAGGCGCGCGAGCCAGGCCGTGCGGTCGCGCCCGAGCGTGTTCTCTTCGTTCCGGACGCGGCGGTAGCCCAGCCCCAGCGATAGATCGACGTTGTCGCGCGGGAGCCATCGCGCGTCGCCCCACACCTCGCGCCGCTCCTCGACCACGCCGCTCAGACCGTCGTTGGACACCGGGCCCAGCGCGAACGACCACGCCTGGCCCAGCCGTCCCTCGCCCCGGTTGGTGAAGTCGCCGCTCCACCGAAGCTGCCAGTCGCGATTGACGTCGAACACCGCCTCGACGAAAACATTCTCCACGTCGGGTCCGAGCACGAAGCCGAGCGGGTGTCCGCGGTGGATGAAGCTCTGTCCGTAGTCCACCGAGTAGGTGAAGTTCCGCACGCGCGTGTACTCGCCCAGGAGGCGGACGGCGTGTGCGCCGAACGGCCGGTCGCTCCGCGCGCCGAGCTGGTAGGCGATGCGGTCAGGCATGTCGCGATTTTCGGTGGCGAAGTCGTCGACCAGGATCTCGGTCGTGAGCGCCAAGTCGGGGATGGGCCGCCACACGGCGTCGAGCGAGGCCATGATGTTCGCGCGCTCCAACCCGCGCACCGAGTCGCTCGCCGCGTCGCGGATGTGGATCCGCTCCACGATGGCGTAGGGGAGGACTCCCAAGCCGTAGAGAAGATCCACGCTTCCGCTCCGGTAGCGCACCGCCTCGGCCAGCCCCACCGTGAGGCGCCGGCCAATCGCGGCCTCGACGCGGTGCGCGGCCAGGTAGCGCCCCTCCGCGCGCGAGAGCTGTCCGTTCACAGCCGTCGCGGTCACGCGGCCGCCGAGCTGGACGGCGTGGGACAGAAATCCCATCGGCCCCGCGGCGTCGGAGAGAAGCAGCGTCCCGCGTCTCCCGGGGCCCCAGCGGAAGTAGTCGAATCCGGCCGCGGCGGTCAGGGCGCCTGTTCGAGCCGTCAGCTCGGCCCGGAGAACCGCCGTCTCCAGATCACTGTGGAGCGCGATCGCGTCGATCCAGTAGCGCTGGGAGCGGATGCGCGTGACCCCGAATTCCTCGAACCCGGCGATCGCGGGCCAAAGCTGGAGCGAGAGCCGTGCCGTCGCGGCCGACTCGTCCCGGAAGCGGAAACGGATGGCGCGTCCCTCGTCATAATCCCCGCGTAGATGTCCTGCCGCGGATAAACGAAAACGCCGCTCGCGGGGTCCAACGTCGACGAGGGGCCCCGTCTCCAGTCCCTCCGGGAGCGCCCCCAGCTCGGCCAGCTCGCGCGTCAGCTCGCGCTCGAGCCTTTGAAAGTGGAGGTCCGAGGCGATTCCGGGATGCAGCCGCGCCGCGCGTATCAGCGCCCGCGCCACGTCGACGCGCGCGAGCGGTCTTGTGTAGACCGAGATCGAGTCCAGGTGGCCGCGATCCGCGAGGGCTTCGATCTCCTCGTAGGCGGGATGTCGCGTGGGGAGGAACTCGGCTGGCTGGGCTCCCGCGCCGGCGCACGACACGAGCAGCGCCGCTCCCAGCAGCCAGAGGAGCGGCGCGTAATGGGCGCCGGGACACGTTCTCGTCACGCGGCGAGGGTAGTGGACCGGGCCCCAAGGTATGTAGAAAGTTCGACACAGGGTGTACGACCACGCTGCAGCCCGGGTGGGGCGCTGCCCAGTTAAGTCCATAAGCCGCAATGCGTTCATGTGTGGCACA
>JANLXD010000497.1:0-4763 GCA_031364935.1 Candidatus Eiseniibacteriota bacterium | reverse complement strand
CATCTACATCCGCGGGGAGTTCGCCGCCGAGGCGGAGATCCTGAGCCGGGCGATCGAGGAAGCGCGCCAGGCCGGCCTGGTCGGGCGAAACATCCTGGGCTCGGGGTACGACTGCGAGGTCACGATGTACGTCGGCGCCGGCGCCTACATCTGCGGCGAGGAGACGGGGCTGATCGAGTCGCTCGAGGGAAAGCGCGGCTGGCCGCGGCTGAAGCCGCCCTTCCCCGCGGTCGTGGGGCTCTTCCAGTGCCCCACGGTGGTGAACAACGTGGAGACGCTCGCCTGCGTGCCGCACATCGTGCGGCGCGGGTGGGAGTGGTTCGCGGGGATCGGGCCCGAGCGGAACAGCGGCCCCAAGCTGTACGGGCTCTCGGGACATGTGAACAAGCCCGGCGTCTACGAGGCCCCGATGGGGACGCCGCTCCGCGTGCTGATCGACGAGTTCGGCGGCGGCGTGCCCGGCGGGCGCCCGATCAAGGCGGTGATTCCCGGCGGCGCCTCCTGCCCCGTGCTGCGGGGGGAGGAGATCGACATCCCGATGGATTTCGATTCCCTGACGCGCGCCGGATCGCTTTTCGGCACGGGCACGCCGGTCGTGATGGACGACACGGTCTGCATGGTGCGCGCGGCCTGGATCACGGCCCGCTTCTTCACGCACGAGTCGTGCGGGCAGTGCACGCCCTGCCGCGAGGGGACGGGTTGGATCCAGCGGCTTCTGTGGAAGATCGAGACGGGGGAGGGCACCGAGCGCGACCTGGGCATCCTCCTCTCCGTCACCGACAATATCGAAGGCAACACCATCTGCGCCCTGGGCGACGCGGCCGCGTGGCCGGCCCGGGGCTTCGTGAAGAAATTCAAGGACGAGTTCCTCCAGCACATCCGCGAGAAGCGGTGCCCGCTGGACGGCGGCTCGCTCCATTGAGGGGCGCGACATGGCGACCGTGAAGGTCAAGGTGGACGGCCGCGAGGTCGTGGTCGAAAAGGGGACCAACCTCGTCGAGACGGTGAAGAAGGCGGGGATCTTCATGCCCCACTTCTGCTATCACCCCGGGCTCCCGGTGGTGGGCGTCTGCCGCATCTGCCTCTGCGAGATCGAAGGGCGGCCCAAGCTGGTCGCCGGCTGCGCCACGGGCGCCGAGGAGGGGATGAACATCATCACGCGCTCCGAAGCGGTGCGCGACGCCCGTGCGGCGGTGATGGAGTTCCTTCTCATCCACCATCCGCTCGACTGCCCCATGTGCGACAAGGGGGGCGAGTGCACGCTTCAAGATTACACAATGGCCATGGGCGCGGCGCACACGCGCTTCACCTTCCGGAAGAACACGTGGCCGCACGAGGACGTGGGCGGGAAGCTGGTCCTGGACAAGAACCGCTGCATCCTCTGCATGCGCTGCGTCAACCTCTGCTCGGACGTGGCGGGGCAGGACGAGATCGCGGTGATGTCCCGCGGCGAAGAGACCTACATCGGCACGATCGGCGGACGGAAGATCGAAAACGAGCTGGCCGGGAACATCGCCGACATCTGCCCGGTCGGCGCGCTCACCAGCAAGGACTTCCGCTTCGAGGCGCGCCCGTGGGAGCTGACCAACGTGAAATCGATCTGCACCCTCTGCTCCAAGGGGTGCAACACGGTGGTGGGCTTCCACCCGCGGCGGAACAAGGTGCTGCGCGTCACCGCCCGAGAGAACATGGAAGTGAACAAGTGGTGGATCTGCGACCGGGGACGCGGGCAGTTCCACAACGTGCACGACGTAATCCGGATCCCCCAGCCTGTCCGCCGCGTGAACGGCGCAGAGCGAACGGCCGGGTGGCCCGAGGCGATCGCCGAGATCGCGTCGGGAATCCGGGAGACGATCGCGCGCCACGGCCCCGACTCCGTCGGCGTGATTGCATCGGCCGAGCTGACGAACGAAGAGCTGTTCCTGACGGGCCGCATCTTCCGGGACGGCCTGGGCCTCATGAATCTCGACTTTCCGGCGCGGCCGCAGCCGCCCGTGGTCTATCCCAAGTTCACGATCGAAGGGGATCGAAACCCGAACACGCGCGGCGCGAATCTCCTCGGCGGCAAAGCCGGACGCGGCGGCCGCTCGGTGGGGGACATCATCACAGCCGCTGCCGAAGGGCGGATCCGGACGCTTCTCTTCCTCCGCGGCGGGCCGCCCGAACAGTTCGGCGATCCCACGGTAGTGGGGCGTGCGCTCGATCGCGCGGCGACCGTGATCGTGGTCGACTACGCCACGTCGGCCGTGACCGAAAGGGCCCACTGGGCGCTCCCCGGCGTCTCGCACTTCGAGAAGGACGGCACCTTCGTCAACTCGCAGGGGCGGGTGCAGCGCGCGCGCAAGGTCTTCACGCTCCGCGGCGACACGCGCGAGGAGTGGCGAATTCTCCAAGATTTGGGCGCCGCTCTCGGCGTGCTGAGTGAAACCGATCCGTCGGCGGAGGCGATCTTCGATCGCATCGCGCGCACCGTACCGGCCTTCGCCGGCCTCTCGTACACCGCCCTGGGGGACATGGGTGCGCCGCTCCAAAGCGCGACGGCAAACGTCGCCGTGGGGTGATCGCGCGCGGCGCCGCGAGCTGCTTCGCGCGCTCCCCAAGACCGATCTCCACGTCCACCTCGACGGGTCGCTCCGTCCCGCCACGCTGCTCGACCTGGCGGAAGAGCAGGGCGCGGAGCTGCCGTTCCAGTCCCTCCCCGAGCTGACCCGCGCGTTCTCCCGCCTCGCCTCCGGCGTCAGCCTTCCCGAGTATCTGAAGGCGTTCGACTGGACGCTGCGTGTCCTTCAAGACCGCGCCTCGCTCGAGCGCGTCGCGTTCGAGCTGGCCGAGGACGCGCACGAGGAGAACGTCCGCTACATGGAAGTGCGCTACTGCCCGGCCCTCCACACGCGGAAGCGCCTCTCGATGGAAGAGACCGTGGAGGCGGTGCGGACCGGCCTCCGGCGCGCGGAGCGTGCCTATGGGATCCGGACCGGCACCATCATTTGCGGCATCCGCCACCTGAGCCCGCGGCTCTCGGTGCGGCTCGCCGAGGTCGCGGTGGCGTACAAGGGGCGCGGCGTGGTGGGCTTCGATCTCGCGGGGGCCGAGAAGGATTATCCGGCCAAGGCGCACCGCCGCGCGTTCAACCAGGTGCAGAAGCATCACGTGAACATCACGGTCCACGCGGGGGAGGCCTTCGGCGCGGCGAGCATCGAACAGGCGCTCCGCTACTGCGGCGCGCACCGGATCGGGCACGGCACGCGGCTCAAGGAGGACCGGGAGGTGCTCGACTACGTGCGCGACCACCGGATCCCGCTCGAGATGTGCCTCACGTCGAACGTCCAGACGGGCGCGGTCCAGAAGATGGCCTCCCACCCGTTTCGCAACTACCTGAAAGCGGGTCTCCGGGTCACGGTGAACACCGACAACCGGCTCGTCTCCTCCACCACGATGACCGCCGAGCTGGAGCGGGCGGTCACGGCGTTCCGGCTCCGGCCCGCCGACGTCCGCTACATTCTGCTGAATGGATTTAAATCGGCCTTTCTGCCGTATGAAGAAAAGGGCGAGCTGCTCCGCGCCGCGCTCTCCGAGATGGACCGAATCTTGGAGAGGGCGCGGACCATCGAGGGGGAACCCTCGCGCGATCTTTTGTAGGAAACTCGCATCCAATAGAACCGAGCGAAGTCTGCTCCCGGCCGTGCTCCTTGAACCGCCGGTCAGCGAGGCATAAGATGTTCCGCGTGAGGTACCTGCGATGAGCCAGATGGGCCGGGCGACACCGATGAACTCGCTGGCCGGGCGGTTGAGCCCGGTCCCGATCCTCCAGGTTGCCACGGGGTTCTGGGCGAGCCAGGCTCTGTTGACGGCCGTGGATCTCCGCCTGTTCACGTCGCTTTTCGGGGGCGCCAAGTCGGCCGCCGAGCTTGCCACGGAGCTGGAAGTGGACGCGGCCGCGCTCGAGGCGCTCCTGGACGCGAACTGCGCGCTGGGCTTCCTGCTGCGCCAAGGGGAGCGCTACCGGAACAGCGAGGTGTCGAACGCGTTCCTGGTCGAGGGCTCTCCCGGCTCGTACGTGGACCTGGTCCGCTTCATGCGCGAGCCGCTCTTCGGCGTCTGGCAGTCGTTGCGCGACACCGTTCGGAACGGCGAGTCGCCCGTTCCCGCCGAAGAGATGGATGCGACCGAAGTGGCGCTGGCACGCGCCTTCCACAACGGCGCCTACGCCACCACGATGCGCGTGGCCGAGATCCTGGACCTCGAGTTCAGCGGCTATTCCCGGATGATCGAGCTGGGCGGCCACAGCGGCGCCGGCGCGCTCTGTCTGGCGCGGCGCTATCCGCAGCTCGAGGCCATCATCCTCGACCGCCCTCCCTTCCAGGCTCTGGCCGAAGAGATGATCCAGGCGACGAAGCTGGAAGACCGCGTGCGCTTTCAGCCCGGGAATCCGGACGAGGGAAGCCCGGGCGCCGAGGCCGATCTGGTGCTCTTGCCGCACATCCTCTCCCGGCGGAGCCGCGCGGCGATCCCCGACATCCTGATCGCGGCGCGCCAGTCGCTCCGCCCGGGCGGCGCCCTGATCGTGACCGAGTTCCTCCTCGAAGATTCCAAGGCCGAGCCGCGCGAAGCGGCCCTCTTCCGCCTGAACGTGGTCGCCAGCTACGGCTCGAAGAACGCGGGCAGCCTGACGCGCTCCGAGCTGTACGGACTCTTGCGCGACGCCGGCTTCACCAACGTCGACATGGTGGGCCTGCCGATGTTCGGGATCACGGCGATCACCG
>JANLXD010000420.1:0-15855 GCA_031364935.1 Candidatus Eiseniibacteriota bacterium | reverse complement strand
GTCGCGTGGCCCACCGGCCTCTGGGTGATTCCGATCGCGGCGGCGGGTGGCCTCCTCTTCGCGGGATTCGGCCTCATCATGACCTCCTCCGTGAAGACCATCTCGCAGTTCAACGTGCCGATGTTCGCGTTCATCCTTCCGATGTTCACGTTCGCGGGAACCTTCTTTCCGCTCGACGTGCTCCCCCAGTGGGCGCTCGTGGTGGCCTGGTGCCTTCCCCTCACGCACCTCTCGCTCCTCGTGCGCTCCGCCGTGCTGAACATGGGTCACCCCATGATTCCGTGGAGCGTGGCGTACGTGGTCGTCGCGGCCCTGGGCCTCGCGGCGTGGTCTCTTCAGCGAATGAAGCGGCGGCTGATTCAGTAGGGGCGAAGCGGGCCGGCTACGGCGTGGTCGGCGGCTGATCCATGGCGGGGGGTCGGGTCATGAGCAGCTCTCCCAGGCGCCGGCGGGCCACCGCGGCCAGCGCGGCATCCCCCCGAGCGAGTCCGATCGCGCGGCGGTAGTGGTTCGCGATGCGCTGGATCGCCGCGGAATCGGCCGAGTCTCCCAGGCGCGCCCTCTCCGCCTCGGCCAGGTAGAGCCGGATGCGCGCCGAATCCGCGCCCGCGCGATGGGTCTGGTAGACCCGCCGCAGGTCGGACTCCGCGCGGAGAAGCGTTTCGGGCGGGACGCTCTCGTCCCAGAGGACTGGAAGCCCGTGCTTCCGCAAGACGCCCGCGTACCCCTCGCCGGGAGCCCGGTCGGACGGGAGGGCCTGCTCCGCCTGGCCCAGGTTCAGACTGCGGACCTGGTCGGCTTGGCCGCCCCTCGTCATGGCGGCGGCCGGCGTTTCGCTCTGAGCATCGGGTGGTGCGCTGCTACGCGCCGACTTCAACGACGCGTCGCTCTTGACGCGCTCGTCCACCTCGGTCCCGTGAGTCGCGTTCTCTCGGCGCGCGGTCTCCTCGGGCGCGGAAAGCTTCGACGACGTGACGTCGGCCGTGGGTTTGGCCTGCTGGATGGCCGCGACCTTCTTCCCCTGGCCCACTTCGGCGGCCTGGTCCTTTCGGGACGTCGCATCCGCGGCCTTTCGCGAGCGGTTCTTCGCGAGCGCGCTGTCGCGCGCCGGCGCGCGCCCCTTCATCTCCCCCATCACGCCGGGCCGCGGCGCGCGCACCCAATCCTCCTGCCGGTTCAGGAGCAGCACCGCGACCAGCGCCACGGCCAGCGCGGCCGCCCCCGTGCCCGCGATACCGATCCACGGAAGCCGAAGGCGCCGGCGCGCGCCCCCTTCCGTCTCGGCGGCGTCGGGCCGCCGGCGATCGAGGCGCGGCATCGGGTCCATGAGCGCTTTTTCGGCGGCCATTTCCGCGGCCGCCACGCGCGCCAGCACCGATTCGGTCATCTTCTCGTAGTACGCCTGACCCACGGCGTCGGGGCGGAGCTTCAAGTCCGATTCCAGCGCCGACATCTCGTCGATCTGTACCCGGCAATGCGCGCAGGCGAGCACGTGCGCCTCGATCACCGAGCGGCGATCGGGGGTCAGCTCGCCGTCCCGGTAGGCGAACAGCTCTTCGGTCGTCGGATGATGTGCGTTCGGCTTCATCGTGGCTCGGCTTCCCTCAGTTCGCTCAGGATCTCGACCAGTGATTCGCGCGCCCGCGCCAGGCGCGACATGACGGTGCCGACCGGAATGGAGAGCGCCTCGGCGATCGCCGCGTACGACAAATCCCCCTCCACGCGCAGCGCGAGAATCGCGCGGTGGTCCTCGGAAAGCTTCGCGTAGGCCCGCTCGACCCGGACCCGCCGCTCCACGTCCCCCGGATCCTGGGCCGGATCGGGCACCCGATCCGCGAGCGGCTCCGCGCCGTCGCGCCCCGGCTCGTCCAGGGGCTCGGCGGCCCGGCGCTTCGCGTCCCGGATCCACGAGAGCGCGGTCCGGGCCACGATCGTGAGGAACCAGGGACCGAACGGGCGGTCGGGCGAAAAGCGGTCGAGCGCGCGGTACGCCTTCACGTAGCTCTCCTGGAGCACGTCGTCGGCGTCTTCGTGATTGCGGGTGATCCGCCGCGCAAGGCGGTAGCCGCCGCGCTGGGTGCGGCGCACCAATTCGGCATAGGCGTCCGCCTCGCCGTTTCGGACGAGGCTGACGAGCTCGCCGTCGCTCAGCGTGGAGCGGTCGGGACGGGCAGCCGGTGCCATTGGGCGCCGAATGTACTACGCCCGGCCGGGCAAGGGTATTCCCAAGAGGGCGATTGTCCGCGGCGTCCGAACGGCATAGGATGGTGGCACCCTTTCGCTTCCGGCCTCCCTATCGCGGAGCATCCATGAAACTCGACCCGATTTTCCAGTACCTCTCCGATAACAAAGACCGCCTCGTGGACGAGCTGGTCCAGTTCCTCAAGATCCCCAGCATCAGCGCCCACAAGGAGCGCGACGCCGACGTGGCCGCGGCGCTCGACTACGACAAGCGGAAGCTCGAATCGCTCGGGTTCAAGACCCAGGTGTGGCCGACGCGCGCGCACGCAGGACTGTTCGCCGAGCGGATCGAGAACCCGGACCTCCCCACGGTGCTGATCTACGGGCACGTGGACGTCCAGCCGGTCGATCCGCTGGAGTTGTGGGAGTCGCCTCCGTTCGAGCCGCGCATCAAGGACGGGCAAATCTGGGCGCGCGGCGCCGACGACAACAAGGGGCAGCACTATGCGCAGATCGCGGGGGTGGAGGCCGCCATCAAGGGCGGCGGCGGGCTCCCGGTGAACGTGAAGTTCATCATCGAGAGCGACGAGGAGCACGACGGCGAGGCCATGGCCGCGGAGCTTCCAAAGCACAAAGACGATCTGAAATGCGACGCGATCGTGGTCTCGGACTCGAGCATGCCCGATCTGGACCACCCGGCGCTGACCACGTATCTCCGCGGAATCCACGCCCTCGAGATCACCATCACCGGCCCTGCGGTCGACAAGCACTCGGGCGAGTGGGGCGGAATGCTCTACGAGCCGATCGACGTCCTCCGATGGGTGATCCAGAACCTCAAGGACTTCAAGACCGGCCGCGTCCTGGTCCCCGGCTTCTACGACGATGTCCTGGTCCCGTCCGCCGGCGAGCGTTCCATGATGAACTCGGCGCCCTGGGACGACGCCGCGAAGGCGCGGGAGATCGGCGTGTCGCGGCTCTTCCACGAAGAGGGGTTCACCCCGCGCGAGTCGGGGGTGGTCCGCCCGACGCTCCAGATCAACGGCGTCTGGGGCGGATATACCGGCCAGGGCTTCAAGACGGTGATCGGAAATCAAGCACATGCCAAGATCAGCACGCGGCTCGTGCACAACCAGGATCCGGATCGAATCGGAGATCTCGTGGAAAAAAGGATCCGCGAGCTGGTCGGCGACATGGGAACGGTGACCGTCAAGCGGTTCGGGTCCGGGCAGCCGTTCAAGGCGGATCTCGAGAATCCCTTTGTCCGAGCGGGTCTTAAGGCCCTGGAGGCGGGCTTTGGAAAGCCGGCCGTGGTCATGGGCATGGGCGGCTCCATTCCCATCGTGGCTCCGCTGGTCCGCATCACCGGGGCCCCGTGCGCGCTCATGGGCTTCGGGTTGCCCGGGGATAACCTGCACGCGCCCAACGAGCACTTCGCCCTCGACTGCTATTTCGGAGGGGCCCGGTCGGCGGCCGCGTATCTGGTGGCGGTAGGGGCGCGGGCGGGGGCGGCGTCCACCCGCTAGAAAGGCTTCGCCGGTTCGACAGATTTGGGTATGCTGATTGCTGGGAGAGGCATCTAAGGATGTAGGCTGATTCCCTCGGCCAAGGACGGCCGGCTGTATGGTGCCCGCGTCAAGGAGGACGGGGCGCGATCGACGGTTAGGCCCAGAGCTCGCGGTTCTCACCGGCACCCGACTCACCTGACCAACACGACGCGCCCCTTTGTGTCTTCGCAGCGGGCACCGGATGCCGGCAATCTCCCCGCTCCCATCCCCCGGTGAGCTCCTACAGCGAAGTCACGGTCAGGTCGGCGAAATCGGCCACGGTGTCGTCTTCCGTCCAGAGCCCGATGTTCCCCTTCTCGAACCGCTCGTCCCGCAGCTTCATCACCACCGACCCGTCGTAGCTGATCTCCATCACGCTCCCTTTCCGCCGCACGCCCAGGGTGTGCCACTCGCCGGGATTCGGAGGCGTGAGCCGCGCGTACTTGATGTCGCGCCGTTTGCCGTGGATCAGGTAGTGCGCGATCAGCTCCCCGCTCTTCCCACTGACGCGAACCAGGTAGCCGTTTCGCCCCTTGGGATCGAGCTGGAACGCAATGCCCACCGACGGGTCGATCTCTCCGGAACGGATCCGGAACCTCGCGCTCAGCTCCTGATCGGCCAGGCTGGGCTTCAGGAACTGGATCGCGCGGGATCCGATTCCCTCTTCCGAGTCGAGCTGGCGGATCCAACGCGCCCCGCTGGTCGAGTCTTCCACAACGGCCCAGGTCCCTCCGGACGCGAGCGTGAAGGCGGGAGCCCGCCCCAGCGTGTCCGCCGCGAACGTCCACACATGCTTCTTCCCCGGCAGCAGATTCTTCGCCGATTCCCCGTCCGAAGCCGTGGCCACGAGGCTCGCCACCGCGGCCAGGGCCAGCACGGCGAAAACCCCTCGATTCCCTCTCACGCACCCTCCCGGAATGCCAGGAACAGCTTCATCATCGCCTCCGTATCGCGCTTGCAGTAGGCCCGCAGGCCCTCGCGCTGCTTCTCGCGTTCCGACGCGGGGATGTCCGGATCGGTGATCTTCGAAAATGCCAGAGCGGCCTGGCTTCCGTCCCGAATCAGAAGATCGCCGTAATCCAGGCCCTCCACGACGACGGGGAGAACCACCTTGATGGAGAACGAGCCGCGAAGCCTCGGATGGTAGTAGTGCGAATGGAGAAGATGCAGCAGGTCCACGAATCGCTGGCCTACGTGCTCGAGAAGCGGCGCGCCCAGGTCCGGATGGACGTCCGCCAGGGCCCGGATGATGCGCGCCTCGAATCCCGAGTAGACGACGATCGTCGCGGCCCCCTCCAGGGACTCGACCAGCGCGGTCGCGAGCGCGCGGCGCGGGTCGGTGCGGGAGTCGTGCAGGTATTCGCGGTGCTCCACGCGGCCGTCGGCCGTCAGGACGTGGTCCGACCACTGGAACGGAGTCTGCTGGAACGGTCGCGTCCCCGGAATCACCGGCAACGGAAGGCTGCACGACTCGAAGTCGAGGAAATGGACGGGGAAGGGAGCCGCCGCCAGGTCGCGCTTCAGGTCGGGATCGAGGAACTGGTCTCCGCTGACCAGGCAGTCCCGCACGCGGCGCTGGAGCTTGCTCAACCCGTCGAAGTCCTCCGGGATCGCCCGGATATCCTCGATCCCCAAATCGCCCAGCTTGCGACGCAGGAGAGGCGTCATGCGAGGGAGGGTATCGATCGGGTGCTCGGATTGGTTCGCGTGGCAGGTGCCGTAGAACGGGCAGCGATGAGGGCGGTCGCAGTGCGCCCCCACGGCGATCTCCGGCGGCTCGAAGCCCCAGAGCCCGCCGCGCATGGACGTGATTTGAGCCAGGAGTTTGGGAAGCTTCGCGCGCGCCGCGCCGGTGAGGGGGCGAATCGAAAAGAGCAGGCCGGGGTCGTAGGGCCCTCCCTCCCACACGTAATCGCCGTTCAAGTGGAGGACGCTGGCCTCGCGGATCGGCGCTCCCGCGCCCTCGACCACGTAGAGCTGGATCGCGATGTCGGGGATGTACTCGTCCTTGACCTGCTTGCTCGACTTCACCTCGACGAGATCCCAGGCGCCATCGCCGGCGCGGGCCAGGATGTCCACGCGCACGCGGATGTCGTCGAAGGTGAAGGCCGCCTCGTAGACGGCCGGGACATCGGGGTTCGCCATCGCTTCCCGGGTGGCGCGCACCGCGTCGTCGTGGTGCAGATGGTCCTCCAGCACCACGACCCCGCCTGGGAAGCGGGCTCGCGCCGCGATCCCCACCTGCCGCCCCGCGTCGAACAACGCCTGGCGGGAGGAGTCGGTGGGGTCGCGCGTGTCGTACGCGTAACACTCGAAATAGAGGCGCTTATGGCATTGGAGCCCCGCGGCGACCCGGGACTTGGAGAGCTGCCTGATGGATGGACGGGTGGCGGAAGCCGCCTGATCCCACAGCGGTAGCTGATTCATCTACCCCGACGATAGCATGCGGAACGGCCGGACGCGCACGAGCCCGGGCGAACTGGAGCACGATGTCATGCAGAGCCTGACGCGCCGGCCGCACCGAGTATACCGCGCCCGATCGGGCTTGGTGTAGGATGCGTGGCGCCCGTGACTGTGGAAACCGACCCGATCTCCCTATTCCAGGACTGGCTCGAAGCCGCGCACCACGTCGGTCTTCCCGAGCCTTCGGCCGGCGCGCTCGCGACGGTCGCTCCGGATGGGCATCCCTCCGTGCGCATGGTGCTGCTGCGCGGCGTCGACGCGCGCGGCTTCGTCTTCTACACCAACGTGAACAGCCGGAAGGGACGCGAGCTCGACCACGGGCGCGGGTTTACGTCCCTCTGCTTCTACTGGCCGCCGCTCGCCCGTCAAGTCAGGGTGGAAGGGTGCGCGGAGCGAGTCCAGGAGGACGAGGCGGACGCCTACTGGGCCACGCGCCCGCGGGGACACCAGGTGGCCGCGTACTCGTCGCCGCAAAGCGAGCCCCTTCCGGGCGGACGGCGCGAGCTGGAGGCGCGATATGAAGAGTGGGATCGCAGGCTTCCCGCGAACAACGTGCCCCGGCCGGAGAACTGGTCCGGCTTCCGCGTGGTCCCCGAGTCGATCGAGTTCTGGGAGGGACGCGAGAACCGGCTGCACCGGCGGGTGCTCTATACGCGGGCGGGGAGCGGGTGGAACGAAACCACGCTGGCCCCGTAGCGACCCCGGCGGCTCCCCGGAGCGCCCAAAGTACCGAGAGTAGCGAGAGCGCCGAGAGCAGCTCGGGTCTCCCGCTCGCGCTTCTGGCGCTGGGGCTCGCGTCGGTCGCCGCCGATCTGGGGAGCGCGCTGGTGAAGATGCCCTTCCTCCGCCGCGGCGTCACCGCGGGCGACGTGATCGAGGCCGTGGGTGTCTACGTGGTCCTCGCGCTCTTCGCCTGGGTGGGCCGTCTGGCGCTCCCTGCCGCCCCCAACCGCGCGCCCCATCTCACCGCCATCACGGCCATCGCGGCGGCGACCTTCGCGTTCGGGCACGGGATCCACCTCGCCGCGAACTCCATCCATGACGCGCTCCAGCACGGAGGAATCGCCGATCCGGCCAGCTTGGCGGAATTCTGGGACGAACACGCCGGCCACTACCTCATCGACTCCGCGCGGATCCTCTTTGCCGCGGCGCTCACGTGGGGCGCGGTTCGTGCCGCGGGGGCGTTGAGAGAGGGCGGGGCAGCCGCGCCCGGCCGCGCGGGCCGAGCGGCCGTCATCGTGGGCGGCCTCGCGTACGGATGGATCCAGTTCGCGTCCGCGGTCGAAGGGCAGACCGTTCCCCTCGTTCTCCCGTTCACCCTTCTCTACGCCGCGTGGAGCCTCCGCGCATGGCGCGCGTTCGGCGCGGGTGCGGGCGAGCCCAGGCGCCTGATCGTCCTTTTCTTCGCCGCGGCCGCGTGGACGGCGCTCCTATTTTTCGCCGTGTGGGGAATCTGGCAGCGGGGCTTTCCCGAGTTCACGCGCGCTGGCATCTTGAAGTCGGCGGCGACCGCCGTCTTCGGAGTGCGCGACGCGGCGGCCGCGGAGGTCGGCGGCGCCACGCCGGACTCGACCCGACCGCGCTTGACGTTCAAGCCTCACACGATCCAGGTGCTCGACGGCACCACCCGCCCCGCCGAGATCGGCCGGCTTACCGTTCCCGAGCTGCACGCGCACCCCGAGGGCCGGTCGATCGCGATCGCGTTCCTCCGGCTCCGAAGCCCCTCGACGGCTCCTGGCCCGCCTGTCGTTTTTCTGCCGGGCGGACCCGGTTACCCCGGCACGCTGCTCGCGCGCGCGCCGGCGTATACCCGCCTCTTCGAGAAGCTGCGCGAGCAGTCGGACGTCTATGTGCTGGACCAGCGGGGGGCGGGTCTCTCCGAGCCGACACTCCAATGCGCCGCGCGTGGATCGCTTCCCCCCGACGCGTTCGAGTCGGAGCCCAAGACCGTGGCCGCGCTGGCCGGCCTGGTGCGCCCCTGCGTGCGGCTGGTGCGAGGCGACCGCATTACGGTCGAGGCGTTCAACACCGTGGAGAGCGTCGAGGATCTGGAGGACCTGCGCCGCGCGATCGGCGCGGAGCGTCTGCGGCTGGTCGCCGCCTCCTACGGAACCGAGCTGGCGCTGGAGATGATCCGGCGGCACGGCGACCGCGTGGACGCCGCGGTGCTCGCTGGGACGCGCGGGCCCGACATGACGTGGCGGTTGCCGTCCACGGCCGACATCCATCTCCGGCGCTTCTCGGCGTTGGTCGCGGCCGATCCCCGCTGGACACGGGAGCTTCCCGATTTCGAGAGCGCCGTGCGGGAGGTGATCGAGCGCCTCTCCGCGGGCCCGGCCCCGGTCTGGATCACCGACGCGAAGACGCGCCGGAAGACTCAGGTGCGTGTGGGCGCGGTGGGCGTTCAGGCCATCCTGGGCTCGGACCTGAGCGACTGGACGCGCGCTCCCCTCCTCCCCGCGATGTTCGCGTCGCTCGCGCGCGGCGACTCCACCCTCTTCGCGCGCCGGGTGGAGGACCTGGTGAATACCACCGCGGCCGGAATCTCCGTGATGCAGATCGCGACCGACTGCGCCTCGGGCGCCTCCCCCGAGCGGCGCTCCCGAGTGGCGCGCGAGGCGCGAAGCGCCCTGCTCGGCAACGTGAAGAATATGCTCGGGAATCCCGCCTTCTGCGACCTGGTGGGAAGCGGAGAGCTGGGTCCCGAGTTCCGGCAGCCGATCACCGCCGGGACGCGCACGCTCTTCCTGACGGGGGCGATGGACGGGATCACGCCGCCGTTTCAGGCGGAGGAGGTCCGCTGGGGATTTCCGAACGGCGTGCATCTCGTGGTCGAGAACGGCTCGCACGAGACCCTCCCGTTCGCCGACGTGCAGCAAGCGGTCATCGACTTCTTCGCCAAGAAGGATGTTCGGGGGCGCCGGATCGTCCTCCCCGCTCCCAACTTCATGTCCGTCGAGGAGGCCGAGAAACTCACGGCCCCTCGGAGCGGGGCTCCGGAGCGCTGAAAACGAAACGGCCCCGGGAGTGCCGGGGCCGCCCGCTGCGCCAGTTCCCTAGCTGCGCGACGCGAGCCGCGGACCGCGCCGCTCCTCCGTGTTGGCCGCGACCTGCCGCCACAACGCGGCCGTGTTGGTCTGGCGGATACGCGCCGTCTCGGTGATCGAATGGAAGCCGAAGACCAGGCCCAATCCGGTTGCGAACCCCGCCATGAGATCGCCCCGAGGCGAGCCCGCGGAGTAGAGCCAGGCGAAGACCATCGCGGTCACGACCAGGAGATTGCACAGAATCGCGAGCGTCCAGTCGCCCGGGGAGCTGACGCCCGGCAACACTTCCAGGCTCGAGAGCCGGGTGAACCACTGCGGGCTCTGCCCATTTTCCATGAACTCTTTCACGTATCCAGCCACGAGGCGCACTTGCTGGCGCGCGTGGATCGCGGCATAAAAGCCGAACGCGGCCGCGAAAATGACCGGCAGCATGAGGCTCGCGCTCTTCGCGGCAACGCCCCACGAGAGGAGCACGGCGCCCGCGAGACCGGCCGCGGTCCAACAGATCTGAGCGGTGCGCTCAGCGTCGCGCCCGCGGGCCATCAGGGCCTGATACTCGAGCTGATCCCAGTCGGAAACTCCTGCCATGGTCTGCCCCCTTTTCGTTCTGTTCCGGATGACACCCGTCAGCGGTCTACCTATCGGCAGGACCGGCCGCTTTGTTCACCGCGATACCGAGGTGTCTTCCAGACGCGGCTGTGTGACCACGGGACCTCCCCTGAAGCGCGCAGGTCACGGAGCGCGCACCCTCCACGCCGGGGCACAGTGCCACCCAACAGTGCTGTTGGCAATGTGTTACGGGCCATAGGCCCCCGCGGCACGTCGGTTGCTTTCTCTAGGATCGAGCGGTGCCAGAAATCGCCACGATCCTGAGACTTGGAAAGGAGCACAAGATGATTCGAACGACTACGATGCGCGCGGCTCTCATGGGGCTGGTCGGAGCGACCCTGCTCGCGGCGGGAATGGCCGCGCCGGGCGTCGCCGAGGCCAAAGACCACGGCAATGGCCGCGGCCAGTGGCGGGATGACGGCCGGCGCGTCGAGCGCGTCTACCGGCCCCGTCAGAGCCGCGCCAGCCGGCAGTGGCGGACGTATGGCGGCCAGCGGGTCTACCGCGACATGGTCGTGATTCGCACGGCCAACCGCGTCCCCCGATATCGGGCGTGGCGCGCGTACAGCCGTCCGCAGTACATGTATTCGCGGCGCGTGATCCGCGTTCGGCCCGTCCGCTTCTACGTCTCGGCCGTCATCGGCGGCGTCTCCGTCCGCGGGAGTTACCACCGCCCCGGCGACTACCTCTACGGCTGCAACTTCTGCGACTCGCGCTTCAGCGACTACGACAGCTACAACGTCCACGTCGCGTCGTGCAGCCACCGGCCCCACGGGTACAGCGTCGAATCTCGCGACTGGGGCGCCTCCTCGAACGCAGGATTGTGGGACGACAACGAGTGGCGTGACGACGGCTACTCGGGCCGCGATTACCGCGACCGGGATTACCGGGACTACAGCGACCGCGACTCCGACGACCGCGTCTACCGCGACGATGACTACCGCGACGACGACTGCCGGGACGACGACTAACGTTAGCCCGGAATCGAAGGCTTGCTGGGGGAGGCGGCTCGGCCCGCCTCCCCCTTGTGTTTTCGCCCGGCGCGCGTATCGTGGAACGATGATCCGAAGCACGCTTCGCGCCGCCGCGCTCATGATCCCGCTGATCGCCGCCGTTTCCTGCGGCGAGTCGACCCACGACACACCCGGCGCTCCGCCCGCGATCTCCCCCGGGAGCTACGCCGCGGCCTTCGTGGTCGGCGGCCTCTCCCAGCCCGTCCTGATCGTGGCGGCTCCAGGGGACTCGACACGCCTCTTCATCGTCGAGAAGACCGGGACCATTCGGATACTGCGATCGGGAGCGCTCCTTTCCCGGCCGTTTCTCGACATCGGCTCGCGGGTGAGCAGCGGGAGCGAGCAGGGGCTGCTTGGGCTGGCCTTTCATCCGGGCTATGCGGCCAACGGCAGGCTCTACGTCAATTACACCGATCGAAGCGGCGATACCCGCGTGGTGGAGTTTCTGGTCTCCTCCAATCCGGACAGCGCGTCCGCGACCGAGAAGCAGATCCTCTTCGTCGACCAGCCCTATTCCAATCACAACGGCGGCCACCTCGCGTTCGGTTCCGACGGGAAGTTGTACGTGGGAATGGGGGACGGCGGGAGCGGCGGCGACCCGCAGGGAAACGGGCAGAGCCTGGGGACGCTCCTGGGAAAGATGCTCCGCCTCGACGTGGACGCCGCCTCGCCGTACGCCGTTCCTTCCGACAATCCGTTCGTGGGACGCGCGGGGGCGCGCGGGGAGATCTGGTCGTACGGCCTCCGAAACCCGTGGCGCTTCTCGTTCGATTCGGAGACCGGCGACATGTGGATCGGAGACGTCGGCCAGGATGCGTGGGAAGAAGCGGACTACGAGCCGGCCGGCCATGGCGGCCTGAACTACGGCTGGAACCGGATGGAGGGAAAGCACTGCTTTCCGCCCAGCTCTTCGTGCAACCCCGCCGGCCTCGTGCTGCCTGTCGCCGAATACGATCACCGCGCGGGCTGCTCGATCACAGGCGGCTACGTGTACCGCGGCGCGGCGCTTTCCGAGCTGCGCGGCACCTACTTCTACGGGGACTACTGCACGGGCATCGTCCGGAGCCTGCAGTTGGTGGGATCGAACCCGGCGGAGGAGCGCGACTGGACGTCGGCTCTCCGCACGCGAAGCGGCGGCGCCATGGATGGGCTCTCCTCTTTCGGCGAGGATTCGAAGGGGGAGCTTTACCTGGTTCTTCTCGGCGGTGAGATCTATCGGCTGACGCGGCGCCCGTAGCCCGACAGGGGCCCGTAGCCCGACGCGGCGCCCCTAGACGCGCGAGCTTCGCCGCTCCATCAAGATCACGTCGCGCCAACCCCGTTCATCAAGCCGATCCTCTCGCGACGGCCAACCTCGCGAAAGCCCAGCGCACGATGGAGCCGGAGGCTCGCTTCGTTCTCGGGGAAGATTCCGGCCCGGAGGGTCCAGATGCCGTGGCGCTCGGACTCTTCGATGAGGGCTGAGAGGAGAGAGCGGCCCGCGCCGATCCCACGCGCGTCCCGGCCCACGTAGACGCTCACCTCGGCCACGCGTCCCAGGACGGGGCTTCCGTCTCGAAGGTCGCGTTTCCGGTCTCGATCCCCTCGACGTAGATCCGCCGCACGGCGGTCCAGTCCGCGGGGAGCATCGGCCCGATCTCGACGCGCACCGGTGGTGCTCACGGCCGCATCGTAGCACGCGATGCGCTAGACGATGGGCGAGCCCGCCGAGTCCAGCACCTCGCGCACCTTCCGGACCAAGCCGTCGCGCGAGAACGGCTTCTGCAAGAAGGCCAGCCCGGGCTCCAGGATTCCATGACGCGCGACCGCTTCGTCGCTGTAGCCCGACATGAAGAGCACGCGCATGTCCGGCTTCAGCTTGCTCACGCGATCCACCAGCTCGCGGCCGCTCATTCCCGGCAGCACGAGATCCGTGAGGAGCAGATGGATGTCGTCCTGCTGCTCGCCGATCAGCTTCATGCCCGAGTCGGGGTCGTCCGCGACGAGGACCCGGTAGCCGGTCGACTCCAGGATGTCCCGGATCAAGGACCGGATCATCTCGTCATCCTCGACGACGAGAATCGTCTCGGTGCCTCCCGGCGCGGGCTCCATCTCGAGCTGCGGCCGGACCGGATCGGCCACGTCGCCGAACCGCGGGAGGTAGACCTTGAAGGTGGTCCCCCATCCGGGCTCGCTGTAGACCCACACGTGGCCGCCGTTCTGCTTCACGATGCCGTAGACGGTCGCGAGCCCCAGGCCCGTCCCCTTCCCCGGCTCCTTCGTGGTGAAGAACGGCTCGAAGAGGTGCTCCCGCGTATCGCGGTCCATTCCCACGCCCGTATCCGAGACGCAGATTCGGACGTAGTGGCCGGGCTCCACGTCCACGTAGCCGCGGACCGCGTCCTCGTCCAGCGTGACGTTGGTGGTCTCGACCGTGAGCTTCCCGCCGCGCGGCATCGCGTCGCGCGCGTTGACCGCCAGATTGATCAGCACCTGCTCGATCTGCCCCGCGTCGGCGCGGATCCGGCCGAGGTCCGGCGCCAGCTTCAGCTGGATGTCGACGTCCTCGCCGATCAGACGGCGGAGCATCCGCTCCACCTCCTGGGCGGTGGCGTTCAGGTCCAGGATGCGCGGCTCGATCACCTGCTTCCGTCCGAACGCGAGAAGCTGCCGGGTGAGCCCGGTCGCCCGCTCGGTGGCGCGGAGAATCTCCAGCACGCGGCTGCGCGCGGGGCCCGGCTCGCCGAGGTCCGCCAGTACCAGCTCGCCGTAGCCGGAGATCACGCTGAGCAGATTGTTGAAGTCGTGCGCGATGCCGCCGGCCAATCGGCCCACCGCCTCCAGCTTCTGGGCGTGCAGGAGCTGCTCTTCCAGCTTCCGGCGCTCGGTGGCGTCGTGGAACACCACCACGGACCCGACGGTCTCGCCCTGCGCCGAGCGAAGCGGGGCGGCGGAGATCGTCACCTGGAGCATCGTGCCGTCTTTCCGGATGAACGCGTCGTCGCGCTCGATGGTCGTCCGATTCTCCATCGCGGCCAGGATCGCGCATTCGTGCCGCGGGAAGGAGGTGCCGTCCATCCTCCGGTAGTGCGTCATCTGGTGCAGGTCGCGCAGGAACAGCTCCTCGCGCGTCCAGCCGATCATCTTCTCCGCGGCGGAATTCATGAAGGTGACGCGTCCGGAGCGGTCGATCGCGTAGATCCCCTCTCCGGTCGATTCCGCGACGGCCCGGATGAACTCCGCCTGGCGGCGAAGGGTCTCTTCCGATTCTTTCCGCGCCGTCACGTCCCGGACCATGATCTGCGTCGCGGGCTTCCCCTGGAAGGTGAAGGGCGCCGCCGAAACCTCGACGTCGATCACCGCACCGTCCAGGCGGACCATCTTCCCTTCGAACATCAACGCGCCGCCGCGCCCTCCGGTCTCGGCCAGGCGCGCCTCGGCGTCGGCGCGGTGCTCGGGATGGAACAGGTCGAGCAGCGGCGTCTCGAAGAGGCGCTGCGGCCGGTCGGCTCCGACCAGTCGCGCACCCGCCAGGTTGGCGAACGTGATCGTTCCCTCGCTCTGCACGAAAACGCCGTCGGGCGACAGCTCGACGAGTCTCCGGTACCGCTCCTCGCTCTCTCGAAGCTCGCGGATCGTCTGCTCGAGCTCAACCGAGTCCGTCCGCTTGCCTTCCGTCATGATTGACCTCCGTGGCGCCCTGCTTGGCGCGGAAGAGAGAATCGATCCGCGCCAGCAGCTCGGTCCTCGAAAACGGTTTCGATATCATGGAGACGCTGGGCTCGAGCACGCCCTGATACGCGATTGTGTCCTCCCGGTGCCCCGTTATGTACAAAGCGCCAAGGTCGGGACGGATCGCCTCGACCGCTAGAATCGTGCGCCGTCGAGGCAATCGGTTCAAGCCCGAGCTTCGAGACGGACCATCGGCTGTCCCAGAATGCGGCTTGGCCACCTCGGCTTCCGGAAGCAAGACCCGGACCGTGGTCCCTCACGGATTTTTTGAGTGTGGGGGCCGCGGACCGCGTGGCGCGGGCTGCGGCCAAGCGGCTAGCGGGCGGCGGGGTTTACCCCGGTTGTGGGCGCGGCTGTGGGTGAATTGCTGTTCCAGATGTCGCGGTAGATCTTCCAGCCCGCCTCATCGTGCTTCCAGATGACCACGTACTTGCCCATTTCGGTGGGCTTCCCGTCGTTGCCCACCGTCGTATAGCGTCCGGCCTCCCACGCCGTCTCCTCGCCAATGCCGAGGTCCACTGTCGCGCGCTGCCACGCGCCGATCGGGAGCGCCAGGACGCTCTGCCACATCGTGGCGATCGCTTCCCTTCCCTCGAGCGGCGGCGCTCCCGGCGGCAGCACCTGGCCGTCCTCGGCGTAGAGCAACCCGATCGCGGCGGCGTCCCGACGCGAGAAGGCGTCCATGAATTGCTTGTTGGAGGCATCGATGGAGGCCCGGACTTCGGTCGGATCCTCGTGCTTGTGATCCGACGCGCACCCCGCGGCCGCGAGCGCGACTGCGAAGGCGAGTATGGCCGCATGCGCGGCGCGGACCGGCCGCCGGGCATGTGTGGGACGAACGTTCAGCGGAACCATTCTGCCCCCCCGAGCAGGAGGAGAACCGCCATGAGCCCGCCGAGCAGGGCGAGACCCGCCAGGAATTGGAGGCTCCGGCCGGGGAGCGGGTGAGCCGTCAGGGCCGAGAGGCGCCTCCGGAGCTTTTCCCATTCGCCGGCAACGGCTCCGGCTCGTCCACGATCCACCGCACCGATTTCGAACACGGACACACTCCTCCGACCCGCTTCAGGGAAGGCATCCGCCGGCTCGCCTGTTCCGGCGCGAGCGTCCCGGCTGCCACCTCGCGGAGCGTCGAGACGTACACGCTCATGTCGCGGCTGGCCAGGTAGGGCTCGGGCAGATGGCTCTTCAAGTGCGTGAGGTAGTCGTCCACGGTGGCGAACGATTCTCCCCGTGTCCCGATCATGGTCCATGCAGGTTCCCCTTTCCGTCTGAAGAAGCGGCGATCGG
>JANLXD010000337.1:0-2544 GCA_031364935.1 Candidatus Eiseniibacteriota bacterium | reverse complement strand
ATTGGGACGACCTGAACTTCGCCGGCGTGGAGCGCGCGTTCTACAGGAACGACGGAACGCGGCTGATCGTGGAGTACTCGGGCGTGTCGCGGCGACAGCGCGGCGGACCCTTCACGTTCCAGGTCATCCTCTACCCGTCGGGCGCGATCGTTTACCAGTACCTCCTCATGGGGGCGCCGGTGACCAGCGGCACGATCGGAATCCAGAACCGGGCCAAGACCGACGGGCTGACCGTGGTCTTCGATGAGGAGTACCTGCGCGACGGCATGGCGATCCGCTTCTCCGCGGCCCCGTCCTGGCTCTCGGTGCCGAACCGGTTCGGGAGGCTGGAGCCGGGGGAGAGCACGAGCGTCGACGTCGCCTTCAGCGCGAAGGGGCTCTTCGCCGGCACCTACCTGGGATCGCTCCGCGTCTCCTGCAACGATCCGGACCGGATGGAGGCGATCGTCCCCGTCTCGCTGCGGGCCCTCGGAATTCCCCGTCTCACGGTTGCCCCGGCGGCGCTCCGGTTCGACACGCTCCTCGTAGGGGACACGAGGACCGATTCGCTCCGCATCACGAATGCCGGGAACGACCGCCTGGAGGTCGCCTCCATCACGAGCAGCTCGGCGGACTTCACGGTCGCGCCGTCATCCCTGAGCGTGGGCGCCCAGCAGGACGCTATCGTCCGTGTCCGCTATCAGCCGACCGCGGCCGGGGACCGGAGCGCCTCCATCACCTTCTCGAGCGACGACCCGATCACGCCGACCGTCACCGTCCCGATCACGGCCGCGGCGTTTCTGCCCCGGCGCGAGCTGGCCGCGGACGTGACGCCCTCGACGATCCAGCGGGGGAGCAACGGGAAGCAGGTCCGCGCGCGGATCGTGATGCCGGCCGACCTGGACGCGGCCCGGGTGCTCTTGCCGGGGGTAAGGCTCCAGGGGACCGTTCCGCCGGACCTGGGGGACACGCGGGTGCGCGACCTGAACGGGGACGGCCGGGACGACCTCGACCTGGCCTTCGCCCGCGACGCGGTGGAGAGGGCGCTTCCCGATGGGAGTGTTGTGGCCATCGTGGTCACGGGCGAGGTGCAAGGAGTGGCGCAGTTCGCGGCGCGGGACACGATCCGGGTCACCCGCAGGCGGTTCGCGGCTCCCGGAATCGAGGTGGAGGACGGGGCGCCCCCGGCCGTGAGCGCCCTCCACGCCAACGCCCCCAACCCGTTCGGGGTGGCCACGGCCTTCCGGTTCGACCTGGCATCGCCGGGCGCGGCGGCCCTCCGGGTCTACGCGGCCGACGGGCGTCTGGTCCGGACCCTCCTCATCGCCCCCCTGCCCGCGGGCCGGTTCCGGGGCCAGTGGGACGGCAAGGACGACCGGAACCAGCCGGCCCCGTCGGGGGTCTACTTTGCGCGTATGGAAGTGAAGGGAATTGGGACGGGGCCGTTCCGTGCCGTCCGTCGCTGGATCCGGGTTCGATGACACATTTCTCTGGCATCGACACCCCCAGCTTATCGTAAAATTAGTGGGCGGTTGGAGAGGCCCCAGCCGTGACCTTCTAACTTTTTAATAGATCGGGTCGTCCCGGAGCTTGCATGAACCCACCGCGCACCGAATCTCCCGCTAACCCCGTCTCCCCCAAAACCAACTCCAAGTCCGACCCCCAAACCAACGGCGGCAGTGGCTCCCAAGCCCCCGACCAGGGGATGATCCTCCATGCGCTCCAGGCGCTGCGTGACGGGGACTTTTCCGTCCGCCTGCCGGGACACTGGACCGGGCTCGACGGAAAAATCGCCGACACCTTCAACGAGATCGCCGTCGCCAATCAGCACATGGCGGAGGAGCTGAAGCGCGTCGGCCAGGTCGTAGGAAGGAAGGGGAAGACCCGCGAGCGGATGCGCTTCGCGCGTAACAGCGGGGCCTGGGGCGAGATGCAGGTTTCGGTCAATACCCTGGTGGACGACCTCGTCTGGCCGACCCGCGAGGTGACCCGGGCCATCACCGCCGTGGCGCGCGGCGATCTGCTCCAGACGGTGCGGGTGGACGTGGACGGGCGCCCCCTGGAAGGGGAGTTCCTCCGCGCGGCGACCATCGTCAACACGATGATCAAGCAGCTCGAAGTCTTCACCTCCGAGGTGACCCGCGTGGCGCGCGAGGTCGGCTCCGAGGGCAAGCTGGGCGGCCAGGCGCAGGTCCGCGAGGTGAGCGGCGTGTGGAAGGACCTCACCGAGAGCGTGAATTCCATGGCCTCCAACCTCACCGCCCAGGTGCGAAACATCTCCGAGGTGACGATCGCGGTGGCCGACGGGGACCTCTCCCGAAAGATCACCGTGGACGTGCGCGGCGAGATTCTCCAGCTCAAGGAAGCCATCAACACGATGGTGGACCAGCTCCGATCCTTCGCGTCGGAAGTGACGCGCGTGGCGCGTGAAGTGGGGACCGACGGGAAGCTGGGCGGTCAGGCGGTCGTGCCCGGCGTGGCCGGCACGTGGAAGGACCTCACCGACAACGTCAACTTCATGGCCTCCAACCTGACGGCCCAGGTGCGGAACATCGCCGAGGTGAC
>JANLXD010000290.1:0-2980 GCA_031364935.1 Candidatus Eiseniibacteriota bacterium | reverse complement strand
GGCGCCCATCGACACGACCCGAGCGACCGAGCGGCAGAAGCAGCTCGTGCACGACCTCAAATGGATCTACGCGGCCGACATGACCTTCTATCGAATCGGCATGACGCTCTACCGCAAGCACCATCCCGACTTCATGACCGTGTATTTGCGCGGCGTCGACGAGATCTCGCACCGATACTGGGACATCGACATGCCGGGGGCGTTTTCGCCTCCGCTGACCGACGCCGAGTACCAATGGATGAAGACCCTGATTCCGAACTACTACATCTTTACCGACCGTCTACTGGGCGAGCTGATGAAGGAGGCCGACGAGAAAACCAACGTCATCGTCACGTCCGATCACGGCTTCATGGGCGGCGGGAAGGGCGTGATGGCCCACAAGCTCGATGGGATCCTCTTCCTGAAGGGACCCGGCGTGAAGGAGGGGGTCACGATCTCCGGCGCGACCGTGCTTGACGTGACGCCGACCATCCTCGCGCTCTACGGGCTCCCCACCGCGACGGACATGGACGGCCGACCCATCGAGGACGCTCTCAAATCATCGGCGATGAAGAAGATCGCGCACGACAAGCGCCTTCCGACCTACGAGACCGCGCGGGCGCGTCCCGACGGCGAGCAGCCGATCGCCTCGCCGGTGGATCAGGAGCTCAGGGAGCGGTTGCGGTCACTGGGGTACATTCAGTAGCCTGTTGCTCTGGGATAAGAAACGGGCTCGCCTGGTGCCAGGCGAGCCCGAGTTTTTTTGAATCAGGTGCTACTTTGAATCAGGTGCTACTTAGAATGGCAGATCGTCGTCCGAGCCGCCGCCACCGCCGGCCGCGGGCTGGAAGTTCTCGTCCGGGGCGCTATCCGGAGCGCTGCCGCGAGCCGGTCCTTCGTAGCTCGCCTCGCCGCTTCGATCTCCCGCGCGGCCGAGCATCTGCATCGTCTCGCAGATGATCTCGGTCTTGTAGCGCGTCTGCCCTTCCTTGTCCTGCCAGGAGCGCGTCTCCAGACGGCCCTCGACGTAGACCTGCTTCCCCTTCGTCAGGAAGCGCTCGCAGATGTCCGCGAGCTTGGCCCACGCTACAACGGAGTGCCACTCCGTCTTCTCCTGCTTCTGCCCGTCGGTCCCGGTCCACTGCCGCGAGGTCGCGATCCGGAAGTTCGCCACGCGCTGCCCGCCGGGTGTGGTCCGAAGCTCGGGATCCGAGCCCAGGTTGCCGACCAAGATAACTTTGTTCACGCCTGCCACGATGTACCCCCAGTCCGATGATGGTTTCTGTCGGGGCTTTCCACGACGATACGGGCCGGAGTCGGCGCAGTCAAGCACGCCGAGCCGAGAGCACGCGGGTCGTCGTGGTCTTGCAGATCGCGAGCTGGATAACGAAACGCTCAACTTGCGCCGGCGCAAGTTGGTCGCTGGGCGGCCACCCTCGGAGAGCATTGACTACACTGCACTTGGACCCGTACTCTGTCCCATTCGGCGCCGGCAGAAACCGGGGCGTGGCGCAGCCCGGTAGCGCACCTGCCTTGGGCGCAGGGGGTCGGAGGTTCAAATCCTCTCGCCCCGATTTGGCCGGCGCCCCCCGACTCCTTCCCTGAGCGCGCGCGATCGCGCCATGGGCCTGTAGCTCAGTCGGATAGAGCAACGGATTTCTAATCCGTCGGTCGGGGGTTCGATTCCCTCCAGGCCCGCCAACTTACGGCTACACGGCCCAAGCGTGTAGTCTGCTCAGAGGCGCAGATAAACATCCTTCCGATTATCGATCGTAATCACAAGTACCGCAGCACGTCCTCCCTATTTCAGAATCGCCACCCTGCCCCGAGTCGACCTTCGCTCGAATCGATCTGGTAAAAGTAGATCCCCGATGCCATCGGCGTCCCATGATCCTCCGGTCCCGGGACTGTCGAGGCTTCCCTTTCCGTGGCCGCACGGGACTGCCCCACGCAACCCCCCCGACTGTGGCATAATGTGCCCCGCACACAGGTTCTGGCCAACTTCAGGCGCGCCTCGATTCCACTTAACCCGATCGACATGGTGGGTGTAGCTCAATGGTAGAGCACTGGACTGTGGCTCCAGTGGTTGCGGGTTCGAGCCCCGTCATCCACCCCATTTCGGCATGACGCCCGACCCGCAGATCGTGCCCGGGACGGCACCGCTGCATGCCGCCCCATCGCCGCCGTCCGATCCGCAACGCGACCTCTACGCCATCATCCGCGGTATCGCGTTCCTCGGCCTCATCGCGTTCCTTTTCTGGCTCGCGGGCGACGTGCTGCTCCTCTTCTTCGCGGGCGTCCTCGTGGCGATCTTCATCGACGGCATCGCGAGGTGGCTGCGCCAGCGCATCCGGATGTCGCATGGCCTGTCGATCGCGGTCGTCCTGGTCGTACTAACCCTTCTTTTCGGCGTGGTCGGGCTGACGTCCGCCCCCGACATCGCGGACCAAGTGGCCCAGCTCGGCCAGGAGTTGCCGCGAGCCATCGACAATCTCCACCGGCAGCTCGGGAAATCGCGGTGGGCCAAGATCCTGATAGACCAGCTCCCCAGCTCCTACGACCTCAGCTACCCCGGAGTCGGGCTGATCCGTAAGGCCACGGGCGCGCTCAATACGACGGTCGCGGTTCTGGCCCGGATGATCGTGATCGGCTTCATCGGCCTTTTCCTCGCGCTCCATCCTGACATGTACCGGCGCGGGTTTCTAAGGCTCATCCCGATCTCGCGCCGGAAGCGCGCGAAGGAGGTCATGGACGCGACAGGCACCACGCTGCGCGGCTGGCTCTTAGGAAAAGTGCTCTCCGCAATCGCGATCGGCGTGGCGACATGGACAGGCCTTCAGCTCATGGGGATTCCGCTCGCGCTGATCCTCTCGGTGCTCGCCGCGCTCTTGAGCTTCATCCCGAATTTCGGCCCCATCCTCGCCATGGTCCCGGCGATGCTCTTGGGCCTGATGCAGAGCACGTCCGTGATGCTCTACGTGGGGCTCCTCTATCTCGTGAT
>JANLXD010000283.1:0-2985 GCA_031364935.1 Candidatus Eiseniibacteriota bacterium | reverse complement strand
ATCCCCGCTCCACCGTCGCGACCGTCACCGAGATCTACGACTATCTCCGGCTCCTCTATGCCCGGATCGGCGTGCAGCACTGCGTCCAGTGCGGGCGGCCCATCCGAAGGCAGACCGTGCAGGAGATGGTGGATCATCTCCTCGCGGCGCACCGCGGCGCCCGGCTCCAGATCCTCGCCCCCGTGATCCGGGGACGGAAGGGGGAGTACCGGAATGAGATCGCGCAGTGGCAGCGCCTGGGCTACGTGCGCGCGCGCGTGGACGGCGCGTGGGTCGAGCTCGAGGAGGAGATCGCGCTCGACAAGAAGCGGAAGCACACGATCGAGATCGTGATCGACCGGCTTCCGGCCGAGCCGGAGCGCCGGAGCCGCATCCACGAGGCGCTGGAAACGGCGACGCGGCTGGCCGAGGGACTCGCGCTGGCCCTGGTGGAGGGGGGCGTCGAGGAGACCCTTTCCGCGAGCGCCGCTTGCACCGTGTGCGGCATCTCCTACGAGCCGCTCCAGCCGCGCTCGTTTTCGTTCAACAGCCCCTACGGGGCGTGCAAGGCGTGCGACGGCCTCGGGACCACGATGGAGATCGACCCCGACCTGGTCGTCCCCGACCGGACCAAGTCGCTTCGCGACGGAGCGATCCCCATGTGGGGCGACGCCGAGGGGACCTGGACCAAGGGGACGCTCAAGGCGGTCACGAAGCGGCTCAAGATCTCGCTCGACACGCCGTTCGGAAAGCTCTCGGCTGCCGCGCGGAACGCCCTCCTGAACGGTCTCGGCGAGGAAAAGCTCAACTACTCGTACCGCTTGAAGGACGGCCGGGTGTTCGCGCACAAGGGAAAGTTCCGCGGCATCCTGAACGAGCTCCAGCGCCGCTACAAGGAGACCACCTCCGACGCGGTGCGCGAGCAGATCGGCGCCCTGATGACCAAGCGGCCGTGCCCCGAATGCGGCGGCGCGCGCCTGAAGCGCGAGGCGCTCGCGGTGAAGGTGGACGGCCTCTCGATCGCGGAGTGGACCGGCCGCTCGGTGACGCGCGCGCTCGCGGCGCTCCGCGGCATGACGCTCTCGCCGCGGGACGCCGGGATCGCGGCGCCGATCCTCAAAGAATTGCGCCAGCGCCTCGAGTTCCTGGACGACGTGGGGGTGGGCTACCTGACACTCGATCGCGCCGCCGGGTCTCTATCCGGAGGCGAGGCGCAGCGGATCCGCCTTGCCACGCAGATCGGCTCACGCCTCACGGGCGTGCTCTACATCCTGGACGAGCCGAGCATCGGGCTCCATCCCACCGACAACCGGAAGCTGCTCGAGACGCTCCTCGCGCTCCGCGATCTCGGGAACTCGGTCCTGGTGGTCGAGCACGACCGCGAGACCATGGAAGCCGCGGACCACATCGTGGACCTGGGGCCGGGCGCTGGACGGCGGGGCGGCTATCTGGTCGCGCAGGGTCCGGTCGAAGCCGTGCGCGATACGCCCGGCTCGCTCACGGGGCAGTACCTCTCGGGGGAGCGCGACATCCCGATGCCGGAGCGTCGCCGCGAGGGGAGCGGGGCCGCGCTCGAGGTGGTGGGGGCCCGCGAGAACAATCTCAAATCCATCCGGGCGCGCTTTCCGCTGGGCACGCTGGTCTGCGTGACCGGCGTCTCGGGCTCGGGGAAGAGCACCCTGGTGAACGACATCCTGCACCGCGCGCTCGCGCGCCGCTTCTACCAGGCCAAGGAAGCGCCCGGCGCGCACGACAAGATCCTGGGCCTGGAGCACGTGGACAAGGTGGTCTCGATCGACCAGTCGCCGATCGGACGCACGCCGCGCTCCAACCCCGCGACCTACACGGGCGTCTTCACGTTCATCCGCGACCTCTTCGCCTCGACGCCCGAGGCGAAGGTGCGCGGCTACGGCCCGGGGCGCTTCTCGTTCAACGTGAAGGGGGGGCGCTGCGAAGCGTGCGGCGGCGACGGTCTCTGCAAGATCGAGATGCATTTCTTGCCCGACGTCTACGTGACGTGCGAGGTCTGCCGCGGAAAGCGCTACAACCGGGAAACGCTCGAGGTCACCTACAAGGGACGCTCGATCGCGGACGTGCTCGAGATGACGGTGGAGGACGCGCTCGACCTCCTGGGCGCGATCCCGCCGGTCCGGCGCAAGCTCGAGACCCTGGTGGGCGTGGGGCTGGGCTACATCCACCTCGGCCAGTCGGCCACGACTCTTTCCGGGGGCGAGGCGCAGCGGGTCAAGCTGGCCTCGGAGCTCTCCCGCGTGGAGACCGGCCGCACCGTCTACCTTCTCGACGAGCCCACGACGGGGCTTCACTTCGAGGACGTGCGGCAGCTCCTGGACGTGCTCGACCGCCTGGTGGACCGCGGCAACACGGTCGTGGTGATCGTGCACAACACCGACGTGATGGCGCGCGCCGACTGGATCCTGGACCTTGGCCCGGGCGGGGGCGAAGAGGGGGGCCGCATCGTGGCCGAAGGGCCTCCCGAAGCCGTGGCGGCCGCGCGCGAGTCGAAGACGGGCGAGGCGCTCCGGCCGCATCTCAAGTCCCGCGGCGCGCCTGCGGCCCGGGCGCCGCGGCGGCGGGAGGCCACGGTTTGAAGTGCCGCCCGGATGTGCTACCGTAGCTCGTTCTTACGCCGCCAACGCTCGAAACCAGACGAGGATGCTCGATACCGCCGCCGCGCTCCGGCGCACTCCCTTTCATCCACGCCACGTCGCTCTGGGAGCCAAGATGGTCCCGTTCGCGGGGCATGAGATGCCCATTCAGTACGAGGGCATCCTGGCCGAGCACCGCGCGGTCCGCTCCGGCGTCGGGGTGTTCGACGTCTCCCACATGGGCGAGATCCGGCTCTCCGGGCCCGGCGCGGTCGCGTACGCGAACCGGCTCGTCACCAACGAGGCCGCGGCGCTTCCGGACGGGAAGGTGGTCTACAGCCCCATGTGCCGCGAGGACGGGGGGATCCTGGACGACCTCCTGGTCTACGCCCTGGGCGCG
>JANLXD010000276.1:0-7276 GCA_031364935.1 Candidatus Eiseniibacteriota bacterium | reverse complement strand
GATCGAGTTCACCACCGACACCGATCCCTCCTGGCCCACCGCGCGCACCAGCTCGAGCGCCTTGTCGAAATTCCCCTCCACCGCGACGACGCGCGCGCCGTACATCATCGCCTGCGCCAGCTTGCCCAGCGCGATCTGCCCCGACGGGATCACGACCACGCAGCGGAGCCCGCACCGCGCCGCATACGCCGCGGCCGACGCGGACGTGTTCCCCGTGGAGGCGCAGAGCACCGCGCGCGCGCCGGCCGCGACCGCGCGGGAGACGGCCACCGTCATGCCGCGGTCCTTGAAGGAGCCGGTGGGATTCTGCCCCTCGATCTTCACGTACAGCTCGAGCCACGGGGCAATGCGCGCGGCCAGCCGCTGGATGGGCACGAGGGGCGTGTTCCCCTCGAGGAGCGTGACCACGGACTCGTCGGGGATGGGCGGCAGGATATCCCGGAACTCGCGGACGACGCCGCGCCAGGGCGCGCGCACGGAAGCCGCCGGGCCCGCGGCGTGGGCCGGGGTCACAGGTCGAAGATCCGGATGGCGCGCGGGCCCTTGACCACGGCCGGGAGCGACGTGATCGCCGCCACGGCGTCGCGGACGTCCTTGTCCCGCGCTTCGTGGGTGAGCATCGTGATCGAAGCCTGGCCGCGGATCGACTGCGCCTGGTGCATCTGGGCCACGCTCACGCGGGAGGCGCCCAGCCGGTGCGCGATCTGCGCGAGCACGCCGGGCTGGTCCTCGACCATCAGGCGCAGGTAGTACTTGGTGCGCACCTCGTCGAGCGGGAGCCGCTCGTCGTCCGGGGGCGCGGCGGGCTTCGGCGGCGCGGCGCCGGGCTTCCGCGCCGCGGCATCTCCCGCCGTGGGCGCCGGCTTCGCCGGAGAGCCGCCGCGCAGACGGATCTCGCGCGCCGCGGCGATCACGTCCCCCAGGACGGCCTGGGCCGTGGGAAGGGCGCCCGCGCCCTTCCCGTAGAGCATCATGGAGCCCGCCGCTTCGCCGCGGAGGTACACGGCGTTGAACTCGTCCCGCACCGACGCGAGAAGATACCGCTTGGGGATGAACGCCGGGTGCACGCGAAGATCCAGGCCCTCCGGTGAGTGCATGCCGATGCCCAGGAGCTTCACGATGTAGCCGAAGCGGTCCGCCTGCCGGAGATCCTCCAGCTCGATCCCCAGGATTCCCTCGGTCGGGATGGAGTTGTGCGGCACGGCGGCGCCGAAGGCGCGCCGCGCGAGGATCGTCAGCTTCTGGGCCGTGTCCGCGCCCGAGAGATCGAGGGTGGGGTCGGCCTCGGCAAATCCCAGCTCGCGCGCGGCCTGGAGCGCCTCCTCGAAGTCGCGCCCCTCGCGCTCCATCGTCGAGAGGATGTAGTTCGTGGTGCCGTTCAGGATGCCGACGAGGAGGGTAAAGCGCTCGGTCTTCAGCCCGTGGTCCAGGGCCTGGAGCACCGGGATCACGCCGGCGACCGCGGCTTCGTAGCGGAGCGGCGCACCGCTCGACGCCGAGGCGGCGTCCAGCTCGGCGCCGTGGAGCGACACGAGCAGCTTGTTCGCGGTGACGACGGCGATGCCGCGGCAGAGCGCGCGGAGGACCGGCGCGCGGGAGGCCTCGACGCCGCCCATCAGCTCGACGAGCACGTCAATGTCGTCGGCTTCGGCCACCGACGCCGGGTCCGAGGTGACGTCGACGCCGCCGAGGGGAATGTCGCGGCGGCGGGAGGGATCGCGCACCGCGAGCCGCGTCACGCGCACCTGCGCGCCCACGGCCTCCTCGATCGCGCGCGCGCGCGTCTCCAAGAGACGCATGAGCCCCGTTCCGACGACGCCGCAGCCCAGGAGACCGACGCGAATGCGCGAGGACATGAGGCGATCCAACCTACTGGACCGTCAGCAGCCTGTCAAACGGGGGGCAGCGCGATTCGCGACGTTATCCGCGGCGGGGCGAGCCCCACTTGGAGCGGAAGGCGCGCAGGGAGAAGGAGGGGTCCGTGCGCTTGAGCTCGCGGGCGGCGCGTCCCAGCCGGCGGCGCGCCTCGATCGCGTGCGTCTTCTGCCATGCCACGTACGAGTCGAGGAGCGCGTCCCACGTGTGCGTCTTGTGGGCGTCCTCGAACCGGGCCTGGGCGTCGCGCTCGATGTGGAACACTTCGCCCTCGCTCATGCGGCGCATCATGTTCAGGTACTCGCCGCTCATCCACGACATGACCCGCGTGTACGCCTCGAAATTGCGCGACAGCTTGTCCATGACCTCGGCGATGCCTGCGTGCGAGCCGTAGAGGCGCTCCGCGTAAGCCGAGGCGAACTGATAGTAGGATTTGCCGCGTCCGGCCAGCCTCATCGCGTCTTCCTCGACGCTCCCGGAGTCGGACGTGACCGCTTCGGTGAAGACGCCCAGCGACACGTAGAGGAAATCGGCGTTCGCCTTGTAAACCTGGTAGCGAAGCCGCTGGTCCTTGCTCTCCTGCACGCGGGCGAAGACGTCCGCGTCACGAGTGGAGACCAGATCGGCGCGCAGCAAGTCATCGCGGCCCGAGACGACGCCGCTCAGGAGCGCGGCCGTATAGACGTTGACGTCCTCGTCGTACTCGGCGAGGTCGGACGGAAGATCGGAATCGATACGTGAAAGCAGGAACGAGTTGATGAAAAAATAACCGACGTCCTCGCTGACCACCGGGCCGCGAGCCGTCGGATCCATGGCTAATCGAAGATAAGAACCGCCGTGAGTACCGCCCATTTCAGTCACTCCTTCTGACCGCGAAACCGCACCGGCAGCCTTCCCACTGATAGGTATTAGCATCGGGTATGCCATTGGAATTTGCACGGTCGGAGCCGACTGAGCCTGTGTCTCAAAGCGCTGTTATGCGCTTACTTAACAACCTGTTATGTGAGGTTAATTGTTACAACGCGTCGCGAAGGAGGGGAGACCTGCGAGCTTCAACTGTGGCAACTTGCCGCAGAAACCGAGGGAGCTTGCGGAATGCGAATGAAGTCAGACCGGCGGGCCGATCGGCAGGAGCATGTAGAGGAAGCTGCGGATCACCACGGTGAAATAGACGGCGAACACGGTGAGCACCGCGCCGTACAGCCAGCGCACGCGCTTCCGGTACCTCCAGAGCAGGTAGCAGCCGAGCGAGGGGACGAGCGTCTTGTAGAGCCAGAAGGCGTAGGGCGAATGATCGAGCAGATACGCCATCAGGCGATTGGCCTCGACCATCAGCTTCACGTTCAGGAGGTAGACGGTCTGGCCGGCGTCCATGTAGTTCATGATGGCGACGCCCCAGAGCATCCAAAAGAGCTGCCGCTCCAGACGGCCTTCGGCGCGTCGATCGCGGCGGCGGCGCTGCGCCGCGCGCCGCTCCTTGGTCGCCAGGCTCCGCTCCTTGCTCGGCTGAATCATGGGCTCCCTTCCCATCCCGAACGCACCCGGGCTCCCGGCCATTATCGGCAACGCGCGACGGAACTTGTGCGCGATTTGACACCCCTCCGGAGCGGGTGCTAGAGTCCGGCCGAATTCGCCCCGGAGGCCCACCAGAGATGGAAGTACTGATCAGCGCGGCGGACATCCAGCGGCGTGTCTGCGAAGTCGGCAAAGAGATCGCCCGCGATCATCTCGACTCCACCCCACTCCTCGTCGGCGTCCTGAACGGCTGCGTGATGTTCGTCGCCGACCTCATGAAGGCGATCCCGATCCCGAACGAGATCGACTTCGTTAGCGTTTCCTCCTACCGACTCGCCTCCCAATCCAACCGCGCCCCGCAGCTACTCAAAGATATCGAGAAGGAGATCATCGGACGGGACGTGGTGCTGGTCGAGGACATCGTGGACAGCGGGCACACGCTCGCCTTCTTGCGCGACGCCCTCCAGAAGCGCGGCCCGCGCAAGCTTCGGATCGCGACCCTGCTGGACAAGCCGAGCCGCCGCGAGCGCGAGGTGCCGCTGGACTACGTGGGCTTCACCGTGCCCGACCGGTTCGTGGTGGGCTACGGACTCGACTACGCGGAGCGCTACCGCCACCTCCCCTACGTGGCCGCCCTGACCGAGGCGGAGATCGAATCCGAGGGCGCCGCGCGCCAGGCGGGTACACGGTAGGTGGCCGCGGGACGCCGCGGCATCCTGATCGGCATCGCCGGAGGGACGGGAGCCGGAAAGACCCTGGTCGCCCAGTCGATCGCCGAGGACCTGGGAAACCAGGAAGTCCTGATCCTCGAGCAGGACATGTACTACAAGGACCTCCAGTCGATTCCGCTGGGAGAGCGCGAGAACCGTAACTTCGACCACCCCGACGCGTTCGACATCGAGTTGATGCGCACCCAGCTCGAGACGCTCCTGACCGGCGGCTCGGTCGACGTGCCGGCCTACGACATGCGCACCCACACGCGGCTCCCCGCGGGCCGCCGCGCGACGGGGCGCCGGGTGATCATCCTCGACGGGCTGTTGATCCTCGAAGACCCCTCCATCCGCCAGCTCCTCGACATCAAGCTCTACGTGGACGCCGATCCCGACATCCGCTTCATCCGCCGGCTGAAGCGCGACCTCACGGAGCGGGGGCGCACGCTCGACTCGATCATCCGGCAGTACGAATCGAGCGTCCGCCCCATGCATCTCCAGTTCGTCGAGCCTTCCAAGCGCTACGCGGACCTGATCGTGCCCGAGGGGGGCTACAACTTCGTCGCGATCGATCTCATGAAGACGAAGATCCGCTCCCTCCTGAGCGAGACGAAGTGACGCTGGACTGGACGCCGCTTCTCCGCTTCCCGCTCGAATGGGCCGCACTCGCGCTCTTCGCCGCGGCTTGCGTCACCTGGGAGCGCGCGGGAGCCTCGGGGCTGGGTGTGGAGGGATGCGCCGCGTCGGCGATGATCGGCCTGATCCTGGGTTACGAGTGGACCGACAGCTACGCGCTCGCGCTTCTATCGGCCGCCGGTGGCGCGGTGGCGTTCGCCGCCGTCGCGGGGACGCTTCTGCATGTGGTAAGGCCCGACCCCGCCGTGGGCTCGTTCTGCCTGAGCCTGGTCCCTGTCTGCGGGCTGGGGCTGATGGTGCGCGCCGGGCCCTGGCGGTTTCTTCAGGCGGAGCCGCTGCCGGGAATCGTGCGTGGATCGGCGCTTGCCGGCACCCCGACCGAAGACCTCCTGATGAACCCGGTCCTCTGGGCCGCGCCGCTGGTCGTCGCGCTGGCGGCGTGGATCCTCTGGCAAACCCCCTTCGGGCTCCGCATGCGTGCCTTCGGAGAGGCCCCCTCGCTCCGCCTGCCCGCCGCGAGCGCGGGCGCGTATCGCCTGGTCGGGGTGATCGTGGGCGCGCTCTGGGCGTTTCCCGCAGCGGTTCTCCTTCTCGGCGCCCATCGGGGCAGCCCCCCGGCGGGGACGACGTACCTCGCGCTCGCGTGCGTGGTGGCCTCGCGCTGGTCGCTCGCGCTCGCAATCCTGCTCGCCGCCGGGCCCGCGCTGTTGCGCGCGGCGCGCCCGGCCGCGGAGGGCACGGGACTCGCGGTCGCGCTGGAAGCCGCCCCTTTCCTGCTCGCGCTTCTCTACCTGATCTTGATGTCGCGGCGCGCGCTCCGCATGCCGGAGACGCGGCGCACCCGCGTCGATCCGGACGTGCTGTGACGCCGGGGGCCGCGCTGTGACGCCGCTGCCGCATCCGCGGCGCCACGCGCCCGAGCCCGCCGAGTCCAGCGGGGCCGGCGTGTTCGATGTGGACGCCGCCGTCCGCGTCCTCCGGAAGCGCACGCCGATCACGCCGCGCACCGGGCTGGTGCTGGGAAGCGGCCTGGGCGCCGTGGCGGACGGCGTGGCCTGGGACGCCGCGTTTCCCACCACCGACATTCCCGGGCTGCCGCGGCCCACGGTGGCGGGGCATCCGGGGCGGATCCTGATCGGCCGGTGGGCGGGACGGCCCGTCGCCGTGGCCCAGGGGCGCTCGCATCTCTACGAGGGGTACACCGCCGAGGAAGTGACGCGGACGGTGCGGCTCTTCGCGGCGCTCGGCATCAAGTCGCTCGTCCTGACCAACGCCGCGGGGGGGATCGCGCCCCGCATGGCGCCGGGCACCTTGATGCTGGTCGAGGACCACGTGAATCTGCAGTGGCGCTCCCCGCTCCGCGTGCCTCCCGGCATGGAGCCGCCGGCGCCGCGCCCTCCGGGCCCGCGCGGACTCTCCGCGCGCACCGGTTATTCCGAGGAGCTGATGGCGAAGGCCGCGCGCGCCGCGGTGGTGGCGGGGGTTCGGCTGGAGCGCGGCGTGCTGGGCGTGGTGCTCGGCCCCTGCTACGAAACGGCGGCCGAGATCGCGATGCTGGAGCGGATGGGCGCGGACGCGGTCTGCATGTCCACGGCGGCGGAGGCGGCCGCCGCGGCTTCCCTGGGAATCCCCGCGGTCGCCATCTCCTGCATCACCAACTGGGCGACCGGGAAGAGTCCGGCGCGCCTCGCCCACAGCGACGTGACCGCCGCGGTCGCGACGGCCGCGATCCCCATGAAGAGCGTCCTCGAGCGGCTGATTCTGGCGTTGGCGTAGAGCGCGGCGTAGGGCGGCGCCGGCGTGTCGCTCACTTCACTTCGATTTTCTGAATCCTGTCCCCAGGCATGATCCGCTCCACCACGTCCATCCCCGAGACCACGTCGCCGAAAACGGTGTAGCGCCCTTCCAGCCGCGGCTGCGGCGCGAGGGTGACGAACCACTGGCTTCCCCCCGTGTCCTTTCCTGACAGCGCCATTCCCACCGTGCCGGTCTTGTAGGGCAGCTCGTTGTACTCGCACGGGATCGCGTAGCCGGGACCGCCCCAGCCGTCGCCGCGCGGATCGCCGTCCTGGATGACGAAGTTGGGAACGACGCGGTGGAAGGCGAGGCCGGTGAAATAGCCGGAGCGGGCGAGGCGCGCGAAATTGGCAACCGTGCGCGGGGCTTCCTTCGGATGGAACGCGATCACGAACGTGCCGCGGTCGGTGTGGACGGTGGCGCGCGCGGCCGGGCGGGCGGGGATCGGATCGGCCCTCAGGGCGGGCGCGGGAACCGCCGCCACCGAGTCGGGAGAAAGTCCCAGCGCGAGCGTCGCGGTCTCGCGAATCCGCCGCTCGGGGTCGCTCCGCGCGCCGCGGAGCGCCTCGAGCGCGGCCTGCGTCTTGAGCGCGGCGAGCGCCGTGGCCGCGGAGGCCGCGACGTCCGCGTCCTCCAGCGTGCCCCGCCGGGTGAGAAGACGCGTCAGGTCGGGGACCGCGGTGGAATCGCCGAGCGCGCCCAGCGCCTCGGCCGCCGAGGAAGCGACCGTGAAGTCCGGGGAC
>JANLXD010000259.1:0-3945 GCA_031364935.1 Candidatus Eiseniibacteriota bacterium | reverse complement strand
GAAGCCACCTCGGCGACCCCGTCGACGCTCTGGAGCCAGTACCGGAGGTACCAGTCCTGGAACGACCGGAGCTGCGCGAGGTCGTTCTTTCCGGTCGTGTCGACCAGCGCATACTCGAAGATCCATCCCACGCCCGTGGCGTCGGGTCCGAGCCGCGGGGTCGCTCCTTCGGGTAAGCGTCCCTGGAGACCGGCCAGGTATTCCAGGACCCGGCTGCGCGCCCAGTAGACGTCGACTCCATCCTTGAAGACCACGTACACGAACGAGTCGCCCATCATGCTCAGCCCGCGCACGTACTGCACGCCGGGCGCGGAGCGGAGCGCGGTGACGATCGGATAGGTCACCTGGTCCTCGACGAGGTCGGGGCTCCGTCCCGTCCACTCGGTCGCGATGATGACCTGCGTGTCGGAGAGATCCGGAATCGCGTCGAGCGGCGTCTGGCTCATCGCGCGGAGACCGAGCGCGGCGGCGAGGAGTACAAGGACCACCGTGAGGATCGGGTTCCGGGCGCATGCGGCGATCAGTCGGGCGATCATGGCCGGCCTCTCATCGCTGGGTCGCGGCCCTGAGCTTGCTCTCGGCCGCGATCAGGAAGTTGCCGGACGTGACGACGACCTCGCCGGCCTTGAGACCGCGCTCGACCACGAAGACGTCGCCCGCCTTTGCCCCGAGCGACACCTCCCGGGGAACGAGACGGCCCTCTCCGACGTCCACGAAGACCACGCGGCGGTCGCCTTCGTAGAGCACGGCGCTCTCCGGCACGGCGAGCCGCGTGCCGAGGTCGCGCTCGAGCACCACCTCGACGAACATGCCGGGCTTCAGGTCACCCTGCGGATTCGAGACGGTGAGCCGCACCTCGCCGGTGCGGGTCCCTTCGTCCAGGTAGGGATTGACGTAGGAGACGCGGGCGGCTCGCGAGCGCTCCGGAAGGAAAGGAGCTTCGACGATCGCGCTCATGCCGGTCCGGACCAGCGCCAGCTCGTGTTGATACACGCTCGCGATGACCCAGATGGGATGAATCGGGGCGATCTTGTAGAGCGGCTGGCCAGCCATGAAGGAGCTGCCGCGCACCACGCTCTTCTCGACCACGACGCCGCTCACGGGGGACATGACGGGAACGGCTTCCAGCGGCCTTCCCGACCTCGCGATCGCATTGAGCTGGGCCGGTGTGATGTCCCACAAGAGGAGCCGCTGCCGTGCGGCCGCCGCGAGGTCCGGGTCGCTCGAGGGCGCGTCAGAGCCGGCCGGCACGGCCTTCGAGGCGCGGAGCGCCTCGAGGTACTCCTGCTGGGCGGTAAGGAGCTCGGGACTGTAGGCAGTAAAGAGGGGCTCGCCCTGCCGGACGACACGCCCCGTGTAGTCGACCCGGATGTCGCGCACCCATCCCGAGAACTTGAGCGAGACCTCGGCCCGACGTGTCTCGTCGTAGGCCACCTTCCCTGCGGCGCGAATCGAGATCCGGATCGGTCTGGGCGCCACGACCGCGGTCCGGACCCCGATGGTCTGGCGGCGGCCCGGATCGAGGAGCACTGCACCCAGCCCTTCGACGCCGGGGGCAGAGGTATTGGGTGCGGCCGTTGGCGCTCCCGTACCGGATGCGCCGGGCGGAGGCGTTCCGGCAACGAATGTAAGCTGGGGGGTGCTCGTGCTGAGCCGGTAGGTCGCCACAGCTTCAGCCCGGTCCGGACCTCGGATCGCCAGCTCCACGTCCCATTCGCCCTGCATCGGGAGTCGATACGCAGCCTCGTAGACGCCCGGACCGGCTTCCTTCACCGAGCCGCGCCCTTCCATGCGCGGCATGGCCCCCATTGCCGCCATCACAGCCATCATCTCGACCCGGGCGCCCGCGACCGGAGCCCCCGACGCGTCCTGGACGCTGATGATGAGCTTGTTATCCCCGACGGCCGGCCGCGCGGGGCGGTTTTCCAGGCCGAGTCGGAAGGCCCCGAGCTGTCGGAGCGACGTACTGGTTGTCCGACGCGTCTGGTCGCGGCGGCTGCAGCTGGCCGTCAGAGCCACCATAGCCACAAGCAGAACGGCTGCGAGGAGGTGCGTGACCGCGCGGGCCGCCTGCCCACGAAGAGTCGGGGTTGCGCTCATCGCGGCTCCTCCCCCGCCAGCCAGGACGGCTCAACACCCAGCGCCCGGTCGAGGTCAGAGAGCGCCATGTGATACTCGGCTTCCGCGGCGTAGCGGCCAAGCCGCGCCCGGGCCAGATCGCGCTCGGCGTTCAGGAGGGCGAGAAAGTCGGAGCGGTTCGATTCGTAGCCGGCGCGCGTCGAAGCGAGAGCGCGCTCCGTTGCGGGAACGACGCGGGTGGTGATGATACCGAGCTCGTGGCCCGTTTCCTCGACCCGCGCGCGAGCCGATTCCAGCTCGGCCCGGACGGAATCGACAATTGCCTCCCGCTCCTTCGTCGCGCGCAAGAGCTCGGCACGAGCCTCCCGCACACCGGCTCCGGTCCGTCCGAAGCCGATCGGGAGGTTGACCGCTACCCCGACCTGCGGGCGCCACTCGGGCTCGTTCATGAAGCGGTCGTAGCGGGCCTGGAGCATCACTTCTGGAATCCGAGAGCGGCGCGCCAGGCCCAGCTCGGCGGACCTCGCCTCGCGCAGCGCCTCGCGCGCCCGTAGCTCGGGGCGGTTCGCCAGCGCGGCGGCAAGGGCGGACGACGCGAGGCTCGAGTCGGCATGTCCCGAGTGGGCCGGGCCGGGAAGGTCGGGCGGAGGCTCGGGAAGCGTGCGCGAGGACTCGTCATGAAGGAGCGCCCGGAGCCGCGCCATGATCGTTCGGCGGGTGCGGCTCAACGCGACACGCTCGTGATCGAGCATGGCCAGCTCCACTTCGGCCTGGAGCGCATCCTGCTGCCCCACGGTCCCCGCGGCGTACTTCTGCAGCGCCACGCGGCGAAATTGCTCGAGAAGCTCGGTCAGCTCGCGGTTGGTTTCCGCGCCGCGCACGGCGAGGTAGTACTGGTAGTAGAGCCGGCGTGTCTCCATCAGGAGGTCGAGGCGAGAGGTCCGGAATTCTTGGGCGCCTGAGCGCGCCATCGCGTGCGCCGCACGGGACCTGAACGCGCGCGCTCCGAAGAGCGGAATCGGCTGCATCAGGCCGACGGAGTACCCCTTGTCGACCGCCGATGAGCCGAAGCTCTGGGGCGCCACCATGACGTCGACCCTCGGATCCTCCCAGGCGCGTTCCCGGTCCGCGCGCGCCTCCATGGCCGCCCACGAGGCCCGCATCGCGGCAAGCGACGGGTTGCGTTCAAGCACGGAGCGCTCGAGCGATGCCAGCTCCAGAGTGGGAGCGGCAAATAGCGCGTCGATCGACTCCTCCGCATGCGCCGTGGGCGCACCGAGCGGAGCGAACATCGCGAGCGTGAAGAGGAACGGGAACAGCAGCGGAGCGCGCCGCATGCGATCACCACCTTCATAGGAAAGGAGCTTCAGTATTCGCGCGCCACTGGGACGCGCACATCGAGCCGAAACGGGTACCGGTCGCCACCTTGGCCTCACGGCCAGGGTCTACAGGCAGGCGCTCGTCGGCTCAGATGAGAAGGATGGTGGTTCGGAGATGCGGTGACGAGGAGTAGGACGGCGGCGTCTCGAATGAGGTCGTAGGGCGGAATGCCGTCAATGTGGCCATGGTGGCCGCGACCGGGACATTCGCGGCTGTCAGGACGCGCGTTTCGCTGGAGCGCTCGGAGGCAATCCGCGCCGGCGCCCGATCGGCGGTCGTCGTTGCCGCAGCGCAGCAGGAGCGATCGGCGCCCAAGGACCTGGCGGCGGACGCGTCGTGCCCGGCGCATCTGGCGCAGGTCGGCGGGTTCGTGCCCCGAGGCATGGCGCATGCCGCGCGCTGGACAGCGACGAGCGTCTGACCCGAGAAAAGGGCCAAGGCGAGCGCGATGACTACGGTCCGGCGCAGATGCATACGTCTCCTTGT
>JANLXD010000237.1:0-7966 GCA_031364935.1 Candidatus Eiseniibacteriota bacterium | reverse complement strand
CGGCCGACACGCCGCTCACCGTGGCGGTGGAGCGCGGAGCTTTCCTGAGCCTGTCGCGCGATCCGGCGCGCGCCGCGGAGGCGATCGGCGCCTACTCGCGCGCGGACGCCGCGAAGTGGCCCGCGTTCACCACGCTCCTCCGGCGTCTGGCCGGGTTCCTCGAGGAGCTGTACCAGACCCCGGCGCCCGACATCAGCGCCTCGTCCCTCGGGGAGCTGATGCCGCTGCTCGGTGTGGGACGGAAGTTCCGCGCGCTCGGCCGCCGCGACATGGTCGAGTTCCTGCGCACCCTGCCGCTCTCGGTCTGGGAGCTGGCCGACGACTGGTTCGAATACGCCCCGCTCAAGGCGGCCCTCGCCACGGGAGGCATCCAGGATCACCAGCAGGGTCCGCGCTCCGGCGGCACCGGCTTCGTGCTCCTGCATCATCTGGTGGGAGCGTCCGCGGGCGCCCTGCGGGGCCGCGCGCCCTGGCGGCGCGGGCCTGCCGCGTTCACGGAGGCCGCGGAGCGAGCGGCGCGGAGCGCCGGAGTCGAGATCCGGACCGGCGCCGGCGTGGCGCGGATCCAGGTCAAGGGCGACGCGGTCGTGGGCGTGGTGCTCGAGGGCGGCGAGGAGATCCCGGTTCGCGGCGTTCTTTCCACGGGAAACCCCGTGCGCACCCTGACCGAGTGGGTGGATCCCGTGTGGCTGGATCCCGAGTTCATGCATGCCGTCGGGAACATCCGCCACCGCGGCTGCACCGCGATTGTGCTCTATGCGCTCGAGTCGCTGCCCGAGTTTCCCGGCTTGGCCTCGAAGGAAGCGCTCGCCGGGATCGTTTCGCTCACGCCCAGCCTCCGGCTGCTCGAGTCGGCCGCGGATGCGGCCAAGTACGGCGAGGTCTCCGAGCGGCCGCACGTGGAGCTGACGGCGCCGACCCTCCACTGGCCCGAGCTGGCCCCGGAGGGGCGTCACGTGCTGGTCGCGCGGGTGCAGTACGCGCCCTACCGGCTGCGCGGCGACGCGGCCTGGGACGCAACTACCCGCGACGCCCTGGCGGCGCGCGTCACCGTCGCGATCGATTCCGCGGCCCCCGGATTCCGGTCCCGCGTCCTCCAGCGGGTGGCGTTGTCCCCGTTAGATCTTGAGGAGCGCTTCGGCCTCCGCGAGGGAGCGGCGTCGCAGGGGGAGCTGGGGCTGGATCAGATTCTCTTCATGCGCCCCGTTGCGGGTTGGGGGAATCACCGGACCCCGATCGCCGGGCTATACTTGGGGGGCGCGGGCAGCCATCCGGGCCCCGGAGTCCTGGGCGGGGCGGGATGGCTCGCGGCCAAGCGACTCCTGAGCGACCGGCGGCGCCGTAACGTAAAACCATGACCACCTATCAGAGCACGACCACCAGCTACAGGCCGGGCGCGCACACGCTCCCGGGGCGCCTCTACACGTCGCCCGAAGTGCTCGCGGATGAGAAGGAGAAGATCTTCGCCCGCGAATGGAGCTGCGTGGGGCGGTCGTCGAGTCTCGCGGCTCCGGGCGACTTTTTCGTTCGTGAGATCGCGGGCGAGTCGATCATCGTGCTGCGCGACCGGGAAGGCACCCTCCGCGCGTTCTTCAATATCTGCCGCCACCGCGGCACGCGCCTCTGCCGCGAAGAGTCGGGTCAATTCGGCGCGACCATCCAGTGCTCTTATCACGCCTGGACGTACAGCACCGACGGGAGGCTGGTCGGAGCGCCTCACATGCAGGACGCGGCCGACTTCGACAAGTCGGAGTACCCGCTGCACGCGGCCGCGCTCGCGGAGTGGGAAGGGTTCCTCTTCGTGAGCCTGAGCGAGAAGCCGGCGCCGTTCGAGACCGCCTGGGCGTCGATGAAGGGACGCTTCTCGCGGTTCGGCCTGCCCGGGCTGGTGGTGGGGCACCGCGTGACCTACGACGTGCGCGCCAACTGGAAGCTGGTGTTCCAGAACTATTCGGAGTGTCTGCACTGCCCGACGATCCACCCCAAGCTGGCGACCGTGCTGCCGTATCAGAGCGGGGCGAACGATCTCACCGAGGGCCCGTTCCTGGGGGGCTACATGGAGATCAAGGCCCCTAACGAGAGCGCGACCATGAGCGGGCGCGCGTGCGGCCGCGTGGTCAGCGGCGATCTGCCCGAAGAGGACCGGAAGCGCGGCTTCTACTATTCGCTCATGCCCAACCTGCTTTTGAGCCTGCATCCCGACTACGTGAACTACTACCTCATCCACCCGGTGGACGTGAATCGGACGCGGGTCGAATCGGAGTGGCTCTTCCATCCCGACACGGTCGCGGATCCCGCCAACAACATCCGAGACGGCGTGGAGTTCTGGGACCTGACCAACCGGCAGGACTGGGACATCGTGGAGCAGAGCCAGCTGGGCATCTCGTCCCGCCGCTACAGGCCGGGACCCTACTCGCCGCGCGAGAGCGTCCCCGCGGCCTGGGATCGCGAGTACCTCAAGCTGATGGGGAGGAGCTGACGATGGGCGACGAGCGCTGGCCGGCCCTTCCGTACGAGGAGTGGAAGGACACCTACGAGACGATCCACCTCTGGACCCAGGTCGTGGGGAAGATCGCGTTGGCGCAGTCGCCTCCCCTGAACCACTCCTGGGGGATCGCGATGCAGGTCACGCCGCGCGGGCTCATGACTCGGACGCTGCCGCACGGCCGGCGGACGTTCACGATCGAGTTCGACTTCCTGGAGCATCAGCTCGTGATCCGCGTGTCCGACGGACTGGTGCGCGCGATGCCGCTGACGCCGCACACCGTGGCCGATTTCTACCGCGACACCCTGCGCCTTCTCTCCGAAGTTGGTCTTTCCGTGGGGATCTGGCCGGTGAGCGTCGAGCTCCCCACGCCGATCCGTCTCGACCAGGACACGGCGCACCACACCTACGTTCCGGAGCACGCGAACCGGGCGTGGCGCGTGCTCGCCGAGTGCGACCGGGTATTCAACGTCTCTCGATGCCAGTTCGTGGGGAAGTGCAGCCCCGTCCACTTTTTCTGGGGCAGCTTCGACCTCGCGGTGACTCGCTTCTCGGGCAGACCCGCGCCGCCGCGCGAAGGGCCTGCCTTCATGCGGGAAGCTTACTCGCACGAGGTGATCAGCCACGGCTTCTGGCCGGGAGGCAACCTGCCTGGAGGTCTGGCGATGAAGGAGCCCATCTTCTACGCCTACGCCGTACCGGAGCCGCCAGGGCTCAAGGAGGCGCGGGTGGAACCGGCCGCGGCGTACTACCACCGCGAGATCGGGGAGTTCATTCTCTCCTACGATGCGGTGCGCACCGCTTCCGATCCCGACCGCGCCATCGTGGACTTCGTGGACAGCACCTACGACCGCGCCGCAAGTCTGGCCCACTGGGATCGCCCGGCGCTGGAACGAGCTCCAAGCCGCCAGATCGCCTAGAGGGCGTAGAGCCGGCGCGCGGCCATGAGATGCCGCATCGCCTCGGAGCGCCGGCCGTGGCTTTCCAGCAGGAGCCCGAGGTTGTAGTGCGCATCGGCCGCTTCCGGGTCGTGCGCGATCGCCTGTCGATAGGCGAGGATGGCCTCTTCGGGGCGATCCCGATCTTCGAGCAGCACGGCGAGATTGTAGTGGGCGGTCGCGTCCTCGGGCGTGCACTGCAACGCCCGGCGATAGCGGGCCTCGGCGGCGCCCAGCTCTCCGGCCTCATGGTCCAGGCGACCCAGGTTCAGGTGCGCGTCCGCGCAGTCGGGGTCGGCCGAGATCGCCTGCAGATACGCGTGGCGCGCCTCGTGCGGCGACGTGCCCTCCATCTCACACCCGAGGTGGAACCACTGCTCCGCGGAGAGCTCGGTGGCCGAGAGTGCTGGCGTCGCCAGCGGCTCGGCCGCCGCCTCGACCGCCAGCGGGCTCTTCTCCTCCATCAGCTCGCCCGCGTTGAAGTCGAGGAGGAACTGGCCGGAGTCCGGCTGCCACGGTGCGCTCCCATCCCACGCCACGGCGCGATCTCCGTCGGCGAGAATCCGGATGCTGGTCAGCGGGAGATCGTCGGTGAGCTGGCGGCGGAGCGACGTCCAGACTCGCCGCACGCGGCTCGCGGGGATACCTGCCTCGAGTAGACCGCGCGTGGTGCGGAGCAGCACGAGCTGTTGAAAGGTGAACTCGAGACGGCCGTCCGGTCCGGGTTGGGGAACGACGCCCCCCATGCGGGCCCAGGTCCGGACTCGAGGCTCTGTCGCCTGGAGTATTCGCGCCGCGTCGCGCGTCGAAAAGTGCGCCACCGCCTCCATGCCCAACCGCCCTCCCTCTACCTCGACGCCCTCTTCTTCTCCTTCGCGGCCGGGGCCGCCGTGCTCTTCGACTGGACGGCGGGCTTCTTCTTTCCCGGCTGTCCCGCTTTCGCGGCACGACCCTCGAGACTCTGCTTCAGCGCATCCATGAGATCGATGACCTGCGTGCGCTGCACCTGGGGCGCGATGGCCGTGATCTCCTTGCCCTCGACCTTCTCCTCCACGACCGACAGGACGCGCCCGCGGTACTCGTCCTTGTACTGCTCGGGCTTGAACTCCGCGGTCGAGAGATCCTCGATCAGGCGCAGGGCCAGGTTCAGCTCGCCGGGCTTGACCGCCGCGTCCTCTCCCTTGTCGATCTCGCCGAAATTGCGCACTTCGTCGGCGAAGTACATCGTGTGGAGCATCAGGCCGTCCTGGCTGGAGCGGATCAAGACCAGATTCTCTTTCCCGCGCATGACGAACTTGGCGAGGGCGACCCGTCCGGTCTTGGCCATGGCGTCGCACAGGAGCCGGTAGGCCTTGGCGCCGCCCTTGTCGGGCCCGAGGTAGTACGTCTTCTCGAAGTAGATCGGGTCGACCTGGTCCAGCGGCACGAACTCCGCGATGTCGATCATCTGGGACGCCTCGCCCTCGAGGCCCTTCAGCTCCTCGTCGGTGAAGCGGACGTACTGGTCCTTCGCGAACTCGTAGCCCTTGACCAGGGACGAGCGCTCGAGGACCTCGTTGCAGGCGGGGCAGATTTGCTGCTGCTTGATGCGCCCGCCGCACTTCTCGTGGAGCAGGTTGAACGAAACCCCGCCCGACGAGGCTGCCGAAAACATCTTCACGGGTATCGAGACCAGGCCGAACGAAAGGGTGCCGGATCCGATCGAATGTGGGGGCATGCCGTTGGCTCCTCCAGTGGGGACCAGGGGGAGGCTATCACCCTCCTCTGCTATACTTCAACTCCAAGTCCAATCATCGGTTCACCCAGGCCCCTGCTTTAGCGCGCAACAGCTTGCGCCGAGGCCCTTTCCTTGAGTCCGACCCACCGTCCCCAGCTCGAAAGCTACCGGAAGAAGCGGGATCCCGCCCGTACCCCCGAGCCGTTCGGGGAAGGAGCCCCAGGGCCGGCCCCGGGCCCCACGGCAGCCCTCCCGCGGTTCGTGGTCCAGAAGCACTGGGCGAGCCACATGCACTTCGACCTGCGGCTGGAGCTGGACGGGACGCTGAAGAGCTGGGCGGTCCCCAAGGGTCCCTCGACGCATGTCGAGGAGAAGCGCCTCGCCGTCCACGTGGAGGACCATCCGCTCGAGTACGCGAACTTCGAAGGGGTGATCCCGTCGGGCAACTACGGGGCGGGCTCGGTCATCGTGTGGGATCGGGGCTGGTTCCGCTCGTTCAAGCCCGAGGATCCGCTGGAGCAGTACGAGCGCGGCAAGCTGGAGCTGGAGCTGTTCGGGTTCAAGCTTCGGGGCCGGTGGACGCTCGTGCGCATGGGGAAGAAGGAGAAGGAGTGGCTGCTATTGAAGAAGGCCGACGACTCGGCCACCGAGCGCGAGGCGGTCGAGCGATACCCGGAGTCGGTGATCTCGGGGCTCACCGTCGAGGAGATGCGGGACGTGCCGGGCACGCTCGACGCCCTGGGCGACCGGGTCCGCTCGCTAAAGGCCCCCAAGCGCGAGCTTTCGCCGCGCGACGTTCCGCTCACGCTCGCGACGCTGGCGTCGGAGCCGCCCCAGGGTGACGACTGGTGCTTCGAGATCAAGTACGACGGTGTGCGGGTCCTGGCCTCGCGAGATGATGATGAGGTCGTGCTGGTGGGCCGGAGCGGGGAGGAGATTACGAAGCGCTACCCCGAGATCGCGGAGGCGCTGCGCTCGCTCGCCGTGCCGCGGTTCTTGCTCGACGGGGAGATCGTCGCAGAGGACGAGCGGGGCCGCCCCAGCTTCCAGCGGCTGCAGGCGCGCATGGGACTTTCCAAGCCGCGCGACATCGAAGCGGCCAGGGCGCAGGTCCCGGTCAGGGCGATGTTCTTCGACTGCCTGGGACTCCTGGGGCACGACCTCCGCGGGCTGCCTCTGGTGGAGCGGAAGGAGCTTCTCGCCCGCGTGGCGCCGCCTCTGGGCTCGGTCCAGCGATCGGATCACCTGATCGGGCACGGCGAGGCATTCTTCGCGGCGGCGGCGGAGATGGGGCTGGAAGGGATCGTGGGGAAGCGGCTCGGCGGCAAGTACGCCGGGCGGCGGTCGCCCGACTGGGTCAAGGTCAAGTGCGACCGCCGGCAGGAGTTCGTGATCGGCGGCTACACAAATCCCAAGGGATCGCGGTCGGGGTTCGGCGCGCTTCACGTGGGGCTGTACGAGGCGGGCCGGCTCAAGTACGTGACCAAGGTCGGCACGGGCTTCGACGGCGCCGTCATCGAGAGCATCATGAAGGCTCTGGCGCCGCTCGCGCGCGCCACGTCTCCGTTCGCGGTCGGGACCCCCACGGGGAAGGGGCACCACTGGGTCGAGCCGCGCCTCGTCTGCGAGGTTCGTTTCACGGAGTGGACCCGCGATGGCGGACTCCGTCATCCGACGTTCCTCGGGCTACGCGGCGACAAGCGGCCTGAGGAGTGCCGGAAGGAGGAGCCGGTGATGCTGATTCCGGCGGCTCCGGTGCCGGCGGCGGCCAAGGCTCCGGCGGCAGGCAAGGCGGCGGCCAAGGGGCGAGGCAAGGGGATCACCACCGCGACGAGCGCAGCCACCCCCGCGCCGCCGCGGCCCACAGTAGCGGTCACCAACCCCAAGAAAGTCTTCTGGCCCGACGGGAAGACAAAGGGGGATCTCGTCGCCTACTACGAGACCGTGGCCCCTCTGCTCCTGCCGTACCTGCGCGACCGCCCCGTCGTGCTGACGCGCTTTCCGGACGGCATCGCTGGGAAATCGTTTTTCCAGAAGGACGCTCCCGTCTACGTGCCCGATTGGGTGCGTACGGAGTCGGTCTCTTCCGGCGACGCCGAGCGCGACATCAACTACTTCGTGATCGACGATGTCGAGTCGTTGCGCTACGTCGCGAACCTCGGCACCATCCCGCTCCACGTCTGGAGCGCGTGCGTCTCCGCCTTGGAGAACCCGGACTGGATGGTGCTCGACCTGGACCCCAAGGAAGCGCCTTTCGCGCACGTGGTGCAGGTGGCGCGCGCCCTGAAAACGATCCTCGATCAGCTCGAGCTTCCGTCCTACGTCAAGACGTCGGGCGCGACCGGGCTCCACGTCCTGATCCCCATGGGCCGCCGCTACACGCACGAGGAGACGCGCACGTTCGCCCGCCTGCTCGCCATGCTGACGGTGGAGGCGGTGCCCGAGATCTCCACGGTGACGCGGGCGATCCGCGCGAGGATGCTATCGAGCTCGGTCTGCGCTGCGGTCAGGCGCGCCGCAGGGACCTGGCCTTTGCCCTCGGCGAGAAACTGCGTGTACGCCTTCACGGCCTCGGAGTACTGCGACAGCTCGCGATGACAGCCCGCGATGTTGTAGAGCACGAGCGGGTGCGGCGCGATCTCGTACGCACGCTGGAACTCGGCGAGCGCCTCGGAGTACTTCGCCTCCTTGTAGAGCGCGACGCCGCTCTTGAAGTAGCGATCGGCTTCCTTCTGCTGCGGAGCTGCGTCCTTGTCGGTGGGCGGCGGCTTGGGCTTCTGTTTCGGGCGCGCCTCGCCGATCGAGGGGACCGCGCCGAGCGTGGCG
>JANLXD010000250.1:0-2498 GCA_031364935.1 Candidatus Eiseniibacteriota bacterium | reverse complement strand
CACTCCCTCACTATCCACCTCCCCTACTTTTATTGGTTGGAGTCATCGGCCTCAGCGCTGAATCCATCCAACCCAATGAGGAGAGGGGTGCCGGAGAAGTGGGTGGGTGAGAGATGTCGTGCGGGATGTGCGTAGCTGCTCGGCCGCCATGCACGACCGCCTCTACTTCGTCTTCACCGCACGCACCGCCGCCAAAAGCGGCTTCTCCATCGATGTCTCGACCACGGTCCCGTAGCGCTGGAGCACGGGACGCAGCACCTTCGCGTTTCCGACCACGACGATCGTGAGGTCCTTGCCGGAGGGATAGACGCGCTCGATCAGCGTCTTCAGCGCTTCCGGCCGGTGCACCAGCGCGACGCGCGCCGGATACTCGGTGACCTCGGTCGGGGGTAGCCCGTACGACGCCAGCTCGACCAGAGCTCCCGCGATCTGCCCGCCCGTTTCGAAGCCGGTGGGATATTGCCCGGCGATGTACCGCGTCGCCGAGCCCAGCGTGGCCTCGTTCAGGCCGGCCAGATGCAGCTTGTCGAGCGTCTCCAGCGCGAGATCGATCGCCTTCTGGGTGGACTCGAGCTTGGTGTAGCTCACGATGGCGACCGTGCCGGGCAGGGACAACCGCGACATGCGCGAGCGCGCCCCGTACGTCAGGCCGGACTTGATCCGGAGCGCCGTGTTCAGCATGGACGTGAACCTGCCGCCGAACGCCGTGTTCACCACGTCGAGCGGGACGCGATCGGGATCGGTGCGCGAGACGCCGAGATTTCCGATCCAGAAATAGCTCTGCGTGGCGGCGGGCTTGTCGACGAGGAGCACGCGGCGCCCGGAGCGGCGCGCCGGCGGCGGAATCACGGGGGCGGGTTTTGCCGCGCGGCCCCAATCCCCGAACGCGCTCGTCAGCTTCCTTTCCATCGCGCGGGCGTCGAAGTCCCCCACCATCGCGAGGATCAGCCGGTCGCCGCCGTAGTTCGCCCGGTACGACTCGAGCACGTCCGCGCGGGTCAGCGACGCCACCGTGGCCTCGTCGCCCGACACCGGCCGCCCGTACGGATGCTCCGCGTAGAAGAAAGCGGACGCGTACTGCGTCAGCATCGCGAGCGGCTCGTCCTTCTGCGCGCGCAGCGCTTCCACGGTCTGGTCCCGGAGCTTGGTGAATTCGGAATCGGGGAAGGTGGGCTCCCGGAGGATGCTGCGCAACAGATCCAGCATCAGCGCCTCGTCGCGAGCCATGAACTGGCCCGAGATATAGGCTGTTTCCATTCCCGCCCCGGAGGCGAGCGACGCGCCCACTCCGTCTTCGGCGTCCGCGATCTGGCGCGCGGAGCGCCGGCCGGCTCCCTTCCGGAGCATCTCCGCGGTGAGGGACGCGATGCCCTCCTTGCCGGGCGGGTCCGTCACTCCCCCGCCGCGCAGAAAGCCGTCGAACGCGATGAGCGGCACGTCGTGCTTCTCCGCCAGGATCAGCCGCGTGCCGTTCGGCAGGCGAACGTCGCGCACGGTGGGAAGAACGACCTTGGGCGCGCCGGCCGGCGCTGCGGCGGACTGCGCCGCGGGTGCCACCGCCGCGGACGACACCGCCGCGGACGACACCGCCGGCGCCATGCCCACCGCGAGCGTGAGGGCCACAGCGCTCCATCCGCGCGGGCTCATCGGGCGCCTCGCTTCTTCGCCGCCGCGGGGGCGCTCGCACGCGCTTCCTCGACGGGTAGCAGCACGCCCACCGTCCGATTCCGCTCTTCGAAGATCCGCTTCGCGAGGGTCTGGAGGTCGCGCGCGCGGACGGCCGCATAGCGTGCCGGGCTCGCGAAGAGCTTCTTCCAATCGCCGCGAAATACCTGGTATTGCCCCAGCGCCCCGGCCTTTCCGTTGTTGGTTTCGAGCGTCTGCCAATAGCCGGAGAGCTGGATGTTCTTGGCCTTGGTCAACTCCTCCTCGGTGACGCCGTTCCGCGCCACCCGATCCAGCTCGTCGTAAAGCATGCGCTCCACCTGGGCAGGGTCGCGGCCCGAGGAGAGCGTGACCTGAAACGCGATCAGCCCGGGGTCGAAGCCCTCCATGACGAACGACCCGACGCTCACGGCTACCCGCTCCTGATCGACGAGCCGGCGATAGAGGCGGGAGGATTCGCCCGTGGTCAGGATCAGGCGCAACAGATCCAGCGCCTCCGCGTCGGGATCCCGCGGGGTTCCGACGTGATACGCCACCTCGAGCAGCGGAACCTGCCCGGTCTTTCGCACCACGACGCGGCGCTCGCCGAGCTGGGGCGGCTCCACGGTGGTCACGGGCGGAGGCGGCGGCTGGGCCGGGATCGGCTCCAGATAGCGCTCCGCCATCGAGAACACGTCGGCCGGAGTCACGTCGCCCGCCACGATCAGCGTCGCGTTGTCGGGCGCGTAGTAGGTGCGGAAGTAGCTCTTCAGATCGGCCAGGGTCCAGTGCTCGATGTCGCTGGGCCAGCCGATCACGGGAATCTGGTACGGATGGGCGACGAAGGCCGTGGC
>JANLXD010000218.1:0-2716 GCA_031364935.1 Candidatus Eiseniibacteriota bacterium | reverse complement strand
ACGTGAACGTGGGCGGGGGGAACCCCGGAACCCACCAGGTCGGGGTGGGTCGCAGGACCTATGGGTTCCGGATGTCGAACCGGACCTACATCATCGTCGACGGCTTCACGGTGATGCGCACCGAGGACCGGGCCATCTACGTGCAGAGCAACGCGAATAATTGCATCGTACGGAACAACACCGTGAGCTTCGGCTTCCGCTACGGCATCGGCGTGAACGGATCGTCGAATGTGCTCCTCGAGCGGAACGTCGTCGGCGACTGCCAGGATCACGGCATCGCCCTCACGGCCAACTGCACCGGCTGCACGATCCAGGACAACGAGTCGTTCCGGAACTCGGAGCCGACGATCCGCGCGGCGAACGGAATCTACTCCAACCGCTCAACCGGGAACACGTACCAGCGGAACCGGCTGCACCACAACCAGGACACCGGGCTTCACCTGGGCTCGTTCTCGGACAACAACATCTCGATCCAGAACATCTCGTACTTGAACGGCGACCACGGATACGACCATCTCAACTCCCAGAACACGATCGACGTCGGCAACGTGGCGTACGGAAACTACAAGGACGGATTCTCGATCGAAGGGACGTCGGCCGGCACGCGCCTCTTCAACTGCATCGCCGTCGACAACGGACTCACGACCAATGAATTCGATCTCTGGGTCGATCAGCAGTCCTCGGTCGGCTTCGTTTCCGACTACAACATCTTCTGGAACTCGACGAGCCAGCCACCGGTGAAGTACATCGCGACTCTCTATTCCTCCGTCGCGGCCTACAGCGCGGTGAGCGGGCAGGACACCAATACGCTCCAGGCCGACGCGCGCTTCGTGGACGCGCCCCTGGCAGACTTCGAGCTGCGCGCCTCCTCGCCGGCCATTGACCGGGCCAACTCGGGGGTGCTCAACTGGCCGTCCACGGACGCGTCGGGCAGGGCTCGCGTGGACGACCCGAACACGCCGAACCTGGGCGTGGGGCCGATCTTGTACGCGGACCGAGGAGCCTTCGAGTTCCAGGCGCTGGGAGCCGTGCCGGTCGCTGCCCTCACGGTGACGCCGTCTTCGGGCCCGGCCCCGCTATCGGTGACGGCCAACGCCTCGGCATCCACTACGCCGAACGAGATGATCGTCTCGTATCGTTTCGACTTCGGTGATGGAACGATCGTCGGGCCGCAGAGCTCTCCGATCGCGACCCACACCTACGCCACGGGCACCTGGACCGTCACGGTCACGGTCACCGATGCCGCGGAACTGTCGAGCAGCACCAGCCGAACGGTGAATTCCCTGGCACAAAACCAGCTCCCGAACGCAGTGATGGACGAGCCCCTCGGGAACGTGACGATCGCGGCCGGGCAGGCGGTGAACTTCATCGGGACCGGCGTGGATCCGGACAACAACATGCCGCTCAGCTTCGTGTGGAATTTCGGCGGCGGGGCGACCAACTCCACCCTCGAGGATCCGGGCCCGGTGATCTTCAACACGACCGGTACCTATACGGTGACGTGCACGGTGACCGACGCCCTGGGCGGGTCGGATCCCACGCCCGACACGCGCACCATCACGGTGACGCCGGCTCCCACGGGCACCGCCGCGGACGAGATCCACTGGACGTTCATGGGGCAGACCGCGGTGACGTTCGACTGGCGCGGGTTCAGCAACCAGATCCGGTACGGACTGACGTCGGCGTACGGATCCACCATCACGGCCGTGACGCCCAGCCCGATTCCCTGGTCGTCGCCGGGTCCCTTCTGGGAGGCGGCGATCACGGGGCTTCAGGAGAACACGACCTACCACTATTCGATCGGGGGTAGTCCGGACCATACGTTCCACACGCCGCCGCCCCGCGGCAGCACCAACGATTTCACGATCTACGTCGCAGGCGATATCGGCGCCTCCACCAACTATCCGAAGATCACCACGCTCCAGAACGTGATCGCGGCCGGTGCGCCGGCATTCGGACTGATGGTGGGGGACCTGACCTACGGCAACACGAACGGCCTCGCCGCCGTGGATCAGCACTTCAACGACATGATGGCCTGGTCACGGGATGCGGCCTACATGCCCGCGTGGGGCAACCACGAGTGGGAGACCCCCGGCTCCGACGACCTGCGGAACTACAAGGGGCGGTTCGCCGTCCCCAACGGGCAAACCTCACCCTCGTCCCCGACCTGCTGCGGCGAGGACTGGTACTGGTTCGACTATGGGAACGTGCGCTTCGTCGGCGTCCCGGAGCCCTTCTCGGGCGCGTGGACGGCCTGGAGGCCCCAGGCGGCGGCGATCATGGACCAGGCGCAGGCCGACCCGGCCATCAAGTTCATCGTCACCTTCGGGCACCGACCCTCCTACTCCTCGGGGTTCCACGCCGGCGAGGCCACCCTCGCGGAGCACATGGACGCGCTGGGTGACACCCACTCGAAGTACGTGCTCGACCTTTCCGGCCACTGCCACAACTACGAGCGGAGCTACACCCAGAAGGGCGTCGTCCACGTGACCGCGGGCACCGGGGGATCCAGCCTCGAAACCGTGACTGGGGCCTGCCCGTGGGGCGGAGGCTGTCCCGCCCCGGCGTGGTCCGCGTTCCGGGCGCTCCACCACGTCAACGTCAAGCTCACGTTCACGGCGACCTCGATTCAGGGCCAGGCGATCTGCGGCCCCTCGGACCCGCGGAACGACGTCTCCTGCACCCAGGGGAGCATCCTCGACAGCTTCGTGATCGG
>JANLXD010000247.1:0-12074 GCA_031364935.1 Candidatus Eiseniibacteriota bacterium | reverse complement strand
GGTCGAGGTGAAGAACGTCGACCTGCCCCAGGAGATGCAGCGCGCGATCGCGCGCCAGGCCGAGGCCGAGCGGGAGCGGCGCGCCAAGGTCATCAACGCCGAAGGCGAGCTCCAGGCGTCGCAGAAGCTCTACGAGGCCGCCGTGGTCATCGCGCGCGAGCCGATCGCGCTCCAGCTCCGCTACCTCCAGACCCTGGCCGAGATCGCCACGGAGAACAACTCCACGACGATCTTCCCCGTGCCGATCGATCTGTTCGAGCCGATCATCCGGGCTCGGAACGCCGCGCTGACCGCCGGACCTCGCACGTGAGTCAAGACCGGTACGACGTCGCCATCCTGGGCGCCGGCCCGGGCGGCTACGTCGCCGCGATCCGCGCGGGGCAGCTCGGACTTTCGGTCGCGCTGATCGAGAAGGACCGGCCGGGAGGCACCTGCCTTCACTGGGGATGCATCCCGACCAAGGCTCTCCTCGAGACCGCGGAAGTTCTTCTGATGTGCCGGCGCGCCGGGGAGTTCGGCGTGAAGGTGGCCGAGGCGACGCTGGATTTGAAGGCGGCGCAGGAGCGGAAGGAGCGCGTGGTCCGGAAGAATCTCATGGGGACCGAGTCGCTCTTGAAGAAGAACCGCGTCACGACGATCCAGGGGAAGGGAACGCTCGTGGCGCCCAACCGCATCCGGATCGAGGGAGGCTCCGCGAGCGAGGTGGAGGCGGGCGCGGTGATCATCGCGACCGGATCCACGGTCGGCGCGCTCCCGATGGCGCCCATCGATCACATCGTAGTTCTCTCGAGCGACGACATTCTCGGGCTCGACCGGGTGCCCGAATCGCTGATGGTAATCGGCGCCGGCGCGGTCGGCGTCGAGTTCGCGTCCCTGTACCGCACGTTCGGGTCGAAGGTGACGCTGATCGAGCGGGAGCCGCGGCTGGTGCCGCTGGAGGACGCCGACGTGTCCGACGCCCTGCTTCGCTCCTTCACCCGGCAGGGGATGGAGGTGTTCACCGGAGCGAACCTCTCCAGCGTGCGCGTGGAGGGGGACGGCGCGTGGAGTGAGTTCCAGGTCGGCGGCGAGACGAAGCGCGTCCGCACGCATCGCGTGCTGATGGCGGCCGGGCGGCGCCCCGCGACCACCGGCATCGGGCTGGAGGCGATCGGGGTGAAGGCGGAGCGCGGCTACGTCGTGGTGGACCCGCTCCAGCGCACCAACGTGCCGAACGTCTATGCCATCGGGGACGTGACCAAGAGCCCCGCGCTCGCGCACGTGGCGTCGCACGAGGGGATCACCGCGGTGGAGGCGATCGCCGGGAAGAGTCCGCACCCCGTGAACTACGACGCGATCCCGAATTGCACCTACGGCCACCCCCAGATCGCGAGCGTGGGGCTGACCGAGGCGCAGGCCCGCGCGTCGGGGCGGCAGACCCGCGTGGGGAAGTTCCCGTTCACGGCCAACTCGAAGGCCGGTATCCTCGGAGAAGGGGACGGCTTCGTGAAGGCGGTGGCGGACGCCGCCACCGGCGAGATCCTGGGCGTCCACATCATCGGCGTGCTCGCGACCGAGCAGATCGCCGAGTCGGTGGTGGCCCGGCATTTCGAAGCGACGGCGGAGGAGCTGGCCAACGTGGTGCACGCGCACCCGACGCTGGCCGAAGCGACCATGGAGGCCATGTTTGGAACCGAAGGGCGCGCCATCCACATCTGAGGGCGTCTCGATCTCCCTCTCGCTTCCCACGGATCGCCGGAAGCAGTCCGGCGAGCGCCGGAAGCCGCTCCGCCCCTACGACCGGCAGAGCGCGGAGCCGCTCCCCGAGCGGCGCCCCGACTGGCTGCGCGTGCGCATCCCCACCGGCCGCGCCTACCAGGAGACCAAGTCGATCCTCCGGACGCTCGACCTGCACACCGTGTGCGAGAGCGCGAACTGCCCCAATATCGGCGACTGCTTCTCGCGGCACACCGCCACGTTCCTGATCCTGGGCAACGTCTGCACGCGCTCGTGCCCCTTCTGCGACATCCGAAACGGCAAGCCGCTCCCCGTGGATCCCGAGGAGCCCGCGCGTGTGGCCGACGCGGCCCGCCGCCTGGGTCTCCACTACATCGTCGTGACCTCGGTGAACCGGGACGAGCTGCCGGATGGGGGATCGACGCATTTCGCCGAGACGATCCGCGCGATCCACGAGGCGATCCCCGGCGCGAGGGTTGAGGTGCTGATCCCCGATTTCATGGGAGACGACGACGCGCTTCGGACCGTCCTCGACGCGAAGCCCGACGTGCTGAACCACAACATGGAGACCGTAAAGCGCCTCTACAAGCGCGTTCGCCCCGCGGGGCGCTACGAACGGTCGCTCCGGCTATTGCAGAGCGTCGCGACCTGGACGCCCGACATTCCCGCCAAGTCGGGCATCATGGTCGGCGTGGGAGAGACGCAGGAGGAAGTGGACGAGCTGCTCCGCGACCTCCACGCGCACGGCGTCTCGATGGTCACCGTTGGCCAGTACCTCCCGCCCTCCGGCTCGCACCTCCCGCTGGAGCGCTACGTTCACCCGGACGAGTTCAAGCACTACCGCGAGTACGGGATGTCGCTGGGGATCCGGCAGGTCGCGTCAGGTCCCCTGGTACGCTCGTCGTTCCACGCGGAAGAACAGGCGGGAGAAACCGTCTTCGTTCCCTAGCGGTCAGCTTCAGCGCTACAGCAGCACCCCACCCAGAATCACCCGCGCCGCCGAGAAGTAGATGATCAGCCCCGTCACGTCGACCAGCGTGGCGACGAAGGGCGCCGACGCGGTTGCGGGGTCCAGCCCCAGACGCCGAAGGATGAAGGGGAGCATCGACCCGACCACCGTCCCCCAGAGGACCACCCCGAGCAGGCTCACGGCCACAGTCAACGCGATGCGGAAGTGGTGGGGCCCGTAGCTGTGGAAGAGCGCCTCCCAGATGAGGATTCGCGCAAGTCCGATGCCGGCGAGGATCGCGCCCAGACCCAGCCCCGAAAACACCTCGCGTCGCATGACCCGCCACCAGTCGCGAAGCCGCACCTCGCCCAGGGACATGGCCCGGATCACGAGCGTGGTCGCCTGGCCTCCTGAGTTTCCGCCGCTCGAGATGACGAGCGGGACGAAGAGCGCGAGCACGACCGCCCGCGCGATTTCATCTTCGAAGTAGCCCATCGCGGTCGCCGTCAGGCTCTCCCCCAGGAAGAGGATGGCCAACCACCCCACGCGCTTCTGGATCATCTCCTTCACGGACAGGCGGAGGTACGGCTGGTCGAACGCCGCCGTGCCTCCGATCTTCTGAATATCCTCGGTCGCTTCCTCCCGCACCACGTCCACGATGTCGTCGAGGGTGACGATCCCCTTCATGCGTCTCTGGGAATCGACTACCGGGATCGCGATGAGACGGTTGGTGGCGAAGAGCCGGCTCAACTCCTCTTGATCCATCGACTCGGGTGCGGTGACGAGATCGGTGCGCATGACGTCCTGCACCTTCTGGTCGGGCCGCGCCAGGAAGAGCTCGCGGTAGGAGACGACCCCTTCCAGGTGCTGGTCGTGGTCGAGCACGTAGGCGTACGGGAGCGACACCGTCTGCTCGGAAGCCTGGCGGCGCAGATACGTCAGCGCCTCGTCCGCGCTCATCTCCGGTCGCACGCGCGCGTAGCGAGGATTCATCAGTCCGCCCGCGTCGTCCTCGGCGTAGGCGAGCAGCGCGTGCACTTCCTTCCGCGTCGGCTCGTCGAGAAGCTGGAGGAGCTCCTCCCGGTGCTCGGGGCCGGCCTCCTGGATCAGGTCGGCCGCGTCGTCCATGGGGAGGAGCCGGAGCCAGGAGCGGCGCTCGGCCGGGGGAAGGGAGAAGAGGAGCTCCGCCTGATCGCGCGCGCTCAGCTCGAGGAAGAAGTCCTCGGCCTCGGTCCGCTCGAGCGCGTGGAACCCCTCGAGCCGGTCCTCGGGAACGAGCAGGTTCCACGCGGCACGCAGATCATCGGCGGAAAGCCGCTCGGCGACGTTGGAATCGGAATCGGGCGGTGCCATGGAATCGCCTCCACGTGGACCGGTCGAAGCGCCCGGCGCGGTGATCCTAGTGGAACCCGCCCCGCTCGGCTACAATGCGCGCATGGAGTGTCGCCTTCCGACAGTGGATCGGTAACCTTCCATGTGCGCGCGCCATCGCCCGACCATGCTGGTCGTGGACGACGATCCGGGCACCTCCGGGCTGCTCCGCGACATCTTCCAGCAGGAAGGCTACGACGTCACGCTGGCCGAACGGGGCGATGAAGCCCTGGCCCTGGCGCCCGCCCGCCCCTTCGACATCGTTCTCTGCGACGTGCAGCTCCCCGACATCGACGGCATCGATCTTCTCCGGAAGTTGAAGCGCGCCTCCCCGGGCACCGCGGTGATCATGGTGACCGCGTTCGGCACGTACGAGACGACGATCAAGGCGTTGAGCGAGGGGGCGTCGGACTACGTCCGGAAGCCCTTCACGGTTCAGGAAGTCCGGCTCACCGTGGAACGCGCGATGGAGCGGCGAAGGCTCCAGAACCAGGCCGCCGCCGCGGGCGGCGCTCCCGCCTCGGAGGGTCTGGAACGGTCGATCATCGGGCGGAACCCGGCCATGGTGGAGCTGTTCAAGCTGGTCTCGCGCGTGGCCGCGACCAAGTCGAGCATCCTGATCCAGGGAGAGAGCGGGACGGGCAAGGAGCTGATCGCGCGGACCATTCACCAGGGAAGCCCGCGCTCCGCGCGGCCGTTCGTGCCGGTGAACGTGACCAGCCTCTCCGAGTCGCTCCTCGAGTCCGAGCTCTTCGGCCACGTGAAGGGAGCCTTTACCGGCGCGATCGAGAGGCGCCCGGGACTCTTCGTCGAGGCGAACCACGGGACCATCTTTCTCGACGAGGTCGGGGACATGTCGTTGCCCATGCAGGCGAAGCTGCTTCGCGTGCTCCAGGAGCACGAGCTGAAGCCGGTGGGCGGGAATGAAACGATCGCGGTCGACGTGCGGATGGTGACGGCGACGCACCAGGATCTCGAAGAGCTGGTCCGCGCCGGACGATTCCGGGAGGACCTCTATTACCGGCTGAACGTCGTGTCCCTGCGTCTCCCGAGACTCCGCGAACGACCCGAGGACATCCCACTTCTGGCGGAGCACTTCCTGCGGAGGTTTGGCGCGGCCTCGAACCGTCCGCTCACCGGATTCTCGGCCAAGGCCATGGCCGCGCTCCAGGCCTACCCGTGGCCGGGCAACGTTCGGGATCTGGAAAACGTCGTCGAGCGCGCGGTCGCGCTCGCCCCTGGCTCGATCGTCGAGCTGACCGACTTGCCGGACAAGCTCATCATGCACGCCCACACTGGCGCGCGGGGGAGGTCGGCGGGACAGCAGGGAATGACCGCGCGCCCCTCGCTGGACGAGACAGTGCGTGCCTATGTTCTTGATATCCTCGGCGAGGTGGGCGGGAACAAGACGGAGGCGGCGCGCGTCCTCGGGGTTCCGCGCCGCACGCTCTACCGCATGTTGGAGCGCTATGCGGCTGCACAGGGGCGGAAGGGCCGAACGAGTCGCAACGTCTCGCCAGTGCCAGAGTGACACGCTGTTGGCAATTCGTTTTCAGATAGCGGCTTACATGCATTACGCAAGAGATGCGAGGCAAATCGTCACAGTACCAGCCTGCCTTATCGCTCCCTAGATCCTCCTCTACACTCCCGCCGCGCACTGAGAATCCTGATAGCTGACAATAACTTGCGTCGACGCGATGGCCGCATTGTGACGACTGGCCAATCGTGGCACAAAGGGTGCCTTAGGCAATCTCCACTTGGGCCCAACAAGACTCTCTCGGGCCCTCGGACAATAGCTCGACGTGAAGGGGCAAGGGCCCTTGTGAAGCGGCGCTCGCAAGAACGCCGCCAGAACAAGGGTGGGTGCGGGGTAGAGAACGCCGTCAGGTGGGAAGCCGCGGCGTTCCGTTCGAGCGGTAGGTCCGGGGGACCGAGAGGGTGCAGGCCTTCGGTCAAGGCGGTAGGCTCGCGAGCGATAGCCCCCCACACTTTCGCGAGAGCCGTCGGCCGAGGGCCTGAATTTTTTTTGTTTCATAGACACGCCCGCCCGCGGTTTCTAGACTCAAGTCTCCGTGAGCTACCGCCGCATTTCCCTTCGAGTCTCAGCACTGCTGATCACTCTCTCTCTCGTGACGCTCCTGGCGGCCGCCGCCGCCGCGCCTCCGGCGTCCGCGCCGGGCTCGCGGCCACGCGCGCCCCGAGGAGGGCTGCCCCGGTCCGCTCCGCCTGATTCCGACGTGATCGGGATGGTGGACGGGGTTCCCCTGCGCCAGACGGAGTGGGACCGCCTGGCCACCCCCTATTTCAAGGAAGTCGAGACCCGCGCGGGTCGGAAGCTGAACGAGGAGGAGAAGCGCCTCCTCCGGAAGAACCTCCTCGAGGAATTGATCCGCGAGCGCGTCTGGCTGGCGGACGCGCGCCGCCGCGGCATGAAGGTGAGCGACGACGCGATCGACGCGCGCATGAAGGCGAGCGACTTCTTCATGGTGGGAGGGAAAGTCGACGAGGCGAAGTTCCTCGCCTTCAAGCGCTCCCCCAGCTCCAACTACGCCGCGCTCCGGGCCCAGGTGGGGATGGGTGTTCTGCTCGAGGAGTACACGCGCTGGATGGAGCGGCGCTTCAGCCCGCGCGAGGCGGAAGTGAAGAAGGCCTACCAGGAGCGTGCGGCGCAGGCGGTCATCCGCTACTTCGCCTTGGGACCGGATGTCGTGGCGCTCGAGCCCGAGGCGGGCGCGAAGCAGATCCGAGCCTACTACGAGGCGCACGAGCAGGAATTCCAGACCCCCGACTCGGCGCGCATTCAGTACGTCCGCGTCGCGATCGATGCCGCCGGGACCGACTCGGCAAAGGCCGCCGCGGCCCTCGCCGCGCTCAAATCGGCGAACGACCTCCTCGCCGCGATCCAGTCGGGCGCCCCGGTGGAGACGGCGGCCAAGGTGTACGGCGGACTCCACGATACGGGCTGGTTCCGGATCGCCGATCCGATCCGCGGCATCGGGCGCTCCGAGCCCCTTCAAGACGCGGTCCGCGGCGCCGCGCCCGACACTTGGATCAAGACCCCGATCCGGAACGGCCCGTACTTCATGGTGGTGCGCCTCGTCGACCGGAAGGCGTCGCGGCTCCAGTCCTTCCGCGAAGTCGCCGCGCTCGCCAAGAAGGGCGCCGATCTCACGCTGCGAAAGGGGCTGGCCGACTCCCTCGGACGCGAAGAGCTGCGCCTTCACCCGTCGTCCTACGCGGTCCCCAAGCTGGTCGCCACGATCGTGGCGCGCGCGGCCGGGGAGATCGACAGTGGTGTCGCGCCCACTCCGAAGGAGATCGAGAAAATTCTCGAGAAGCGTCGCAAGGCCGCGAAGATCAAGGCGGCGAATCGGGCCTGGGTCGATTCGGTTCGCTCCGTGCTGCCGTCGGAGATCCGGCGGGAGCGGCGGAACGAGGCGATCCAGCGGGCGTTTCGGGAGACCGTGAGCCGACTTCGGAGCGGGGAAGAGGGCGCGCGCGTCGCGAACCAGACCGGCGGCGTGGCCGAGGCGTTCGATCTCTACCGCGGCCAGCCGATCGAGTCGCCCATGCTCGTCGAGGGGGCGTTCCTCGATTCGCTGTATGCGCTCCGCGCGGGAACCGTGGTGGGGCCTCGCGTCGCCCGAGACTCCATCTTCGTGGTTCGCATCGAGCGAGTCGATCCTTCCTTCGTGCCGCCCTACGAGGCGGTGCGGCAGGCCGCGAGCGCCAACGCGCAGATGGTGAATCGCTGGGCGCTGGAGCAGGAGGCGAAGCGCTACTACGAGGCGCACCAGGACGAATTCAAGCGAAAGCCGGAATGGATTTTCGACTACGTCTACTTCAAGAAATCCCACCCCGACAGCGTCGCGGCGCCCGAGAGCCTGCTGACTGCCTACTATCGCGACCATCCCCTCGAGTTCACCGCTCCGGCCAGCGCGAAGCCCCGCATCATTCTTTTCCAGTACCGCCCGGGCGACGGAGCCGACGCGCGGGAGAAGACCCGGCAGCGCGCGCTGGCCGCGCACCAGCGGATCGAGGGGGGCGAAGACTTCGCGGCCGTCGCCAAGGAGGCCTCCGACGACCGGGAGAGCGGGGAGCAGGGTGGCGTCATTCCTCGAGTGACGCGAAGCAACCTTCTGCCCGAGCTGGCGGACGCGATCTTCTCGCTCCCGCTAGGCCAGACGAGCGACGTGCTCGAGGCCAAAACGTCCTTCTACCTCCTCCGCGTGGACGAGCGGACCGACGAGCGGCTTCGCCCCTTCAGCGAAGTGCGTTCGGAGATCCAGACCGTGGTGGGAGAGCCGATCGCCGATTCGCTCGCCTTCGCCGCGGCCAGCCGCTTCGCCGCGCGCGCCGCGGCGGGAAATTTCGACTCGCTGGCCGCGTCGGTTGGAGGCTCCGTGCGGAGCGGCCCGACGCAGGCGGGGGAGGAGCTTCCCGGCATCGGGCCGTTCGAGGAGGTCCCGAGCGCGATCGGCTCCCTGGCGAACGGGCGGGTCACCCCGGAGCCGGTGCCGCTGGGCCAGGGATACCTCGTGGCGCGGCGGGTGCGTGAAGTGGAGCCCGCGCCCGCTCCGTTCGAGGAGATCAAGGAGCGCGCCATCCTCAATTATCAACTCGCCAAGCGGAGGGCGGCCGCCGATTCCGTGGACCAGGCGATCCGCGACGCCGTCGCCCGGGGTGCCGACGTCGAGGCCCTCTTCGAGGGCTTCGGCGGCATGCGCACGAGCCACCCCTTCCCCCGCTCGGGTCCGATCGCCGAGTTCGCGCGCGATGCCGCGCTGGCTCGCGACTCGACCCTGCTCGAGCATATCTTCGCGAGCCGGCCGGGGAAGGTGCTGCCTCCCATCAAGAGCTCGATGGGGACCCTCTACATCATGGTGGAAAGCGTGAGCGTTCCGCCGCCCACCGAGTTCGCCCGCCGCCGGGACGAGGTGTGGCGCGAGATCGTGGACCAGCGGGTCGAGGCCTGGACCGCGCGGCTCCGCTCGCGCGCCCAGGTGACGCTCTACCGGAAGGACCTCAAGTCACTGCTCGCGACGGGGTGAGACCGCGGGGGTGACCGCGCCTGCCCGCTACGCTTCCGGCTTGCCGCCGCGCACGGCGCCGCCTACGATCAGGGCCTCCTCGGTTCATCACACCACGGCGCCGCTCGTCAGGAGAGTCGAGATGGAGCGGGAGCCACGCCTTGCCATTCACGAGATGGATTCATGTGAGCGTCCCCGCGAGCGCCTGCTCGATCTGGGCGCGGGCGTTCTCACGGACGCCGAGCTGGTCGCGGTCCTCATGGGGACGGGAAGCTCCGGAGCCTCGGTTCTGGACGTCGCGGCCCGGGTGGTCGCGTCGGTGAACGTGCGCCGTCTGCATCAGGCCGCGGCGGAGGATCTCTTCGCGGTGCGCGGCGTCGGGCGTGCCCGGGCCGCGCAGCTCCTCGCGGCGGCGGAGCTGGGGCGCCGTCTCTGGCCCGACGGCGACGCGACGCCCTTAGTGCGGGGACCCGAGAGCGTCTACGAGCTGACGCGCGACATCCGCTGCATGAACCGGGAGCACTTCGTGGGCTTCTATCTGAACTCACGCAACCAGGTCCTCCGCCGGGAGATCATCTCCATCGGGAGCCTGAACGCGAGCATCGTGCACCCGCGCGAGGTTTTTCTGCCCGCGGTGGCGATGTCGGCGGCGAGCGTGGTGCTCGCGCACAATCACCCTTCGGGCGATCCCACGCCCAGCGAGGAGGACCTGGCCATAACGCGGCGTCTCCTGGAAGCGGGACGGATCCTCGGCATCGACCTCCTCGACCACGTGGTCGTGGCGCGCGCGAGCTACGCGAGCTTCAAGGAGCGGAGACTGCTCCGTGCGTAGGCGCGCCCTCCACGCGGTCGTTCTTCTGGCGACGGTCCTATTCGCCGGGGGCTGCGCCGGGGGGCGAAGCGGCGCCACGCGTCCCGATGGCGGGTCCGCGAGCGGGCCGCCGGGGAGCCTGGCCCGGATCATCGCCGAGGCCGATGCCGCGATCGCCTCGGGGAACGCCGCGGCCGCGCGCCGGGCGCTCGACCGCGCGCTCGCCACGGCGCCCGAGAGCGTCTCGACCCACCTGGCCCGCGGGCGCTTCTTCGCCGCGATCCATCGGTACAAGGACGCGAAGGAGGCGCTCGACCGCGCGGCCTCTCTCGATCCGCGGAACCCCGAGCCGCCCTACCAGCTCGGCCTCGCGTACGTCGCGGCCGGCGAGAAGGACGCGGCGCGGGACGCCTTCGGCCGCGCGATCGACGTGGACCCCGGGCACGCGGCGGCCCGGGCCGCGCTGGCCGGACTCATGAGGGAGCGGTACGAGGCCGCCGGCATTCCGGGGGACTATCCGCTCCTCGCGGGGCGGTCGACTTTGTCGCGCGGCGAGTTGGGCGTGGTGCTCGCGGTCGAGCTGGGCGTGGACCCAGATCGGACGACGTGGCGCTCCGACGACATCCAGCGCACGGACTGGCCGGAGCTGGATCAGGCCTGGGGCGCGCGGTGGCTCCGGGCGTCTCTCATGCGCCGCTGGATCCCGGCGTTTCCGGACAACTCGTACCACCTGGACGACCCGGTCACTCGCGGCCAGCTCGCCATTCTCCTGGGGCGCGTGGCGGAGGAGTCGAGGCCCACCGCGGCCCGGGCCGGGGCGGCCTGGCCGCAGGACACCCTTTTCGCCGACCTGAGCCAACGCCACTACCTGTCCCGCGCGGCCTCCCGCGCCGTGCGGCTGGGGCTGCCCTTGCGGGATGGAAAGTTTCAGCCCCTGGCGGCCGCCACCGGCGACGACGCGGTCCGGGCGGTGCGCGGCTTGTCGCGGTCTCTGGGCGCGACTCCCGTGGTCCGTGGGGAGCCCGGCGGGGGCTGAGAAGACCCCCGGATCCATAGGGAACCCGGGCAGGGGTGAGATGGTAGACTTGTGAAGTGACCGCCCCGTCCGCCGTCCCCGCGTGCCTCCGCTTCGTGGCACCCATCTTGGCCCTGCTTGGCCTTTTGGGCGGCTCCGCGCCCGCCGGAGCCTACGAATCGGGCCCCACGGCCGCGGCCCCTGATCGGACCCCGGGCCGGAGTTCCGGCGACGTGGTTAAGCTCTCTTCGCTCCGGGCCCGTCCCGAGCGCGCGGGCGAGAGGCGGGCTCCGGGGCTAAGCAGCGCCGACACCCTGACGGTCTACCACGCCGACTTCGAGGGGCTGGTCAGCCCCAGCAACGAGGGAGGATGGACGCATGGCGACAAGTCGGGCATCGCGACGGCTTGGCACGTCGCGTCCACCGTTGCCTGCCAGGGAAATGCCCTTTGGGCGGGCCTGATTGACTCCTCGTGGACCGGGGACCCCGACCGGCATGGCTACGACAACAACTGGGAACAGACCGCGACCAACTACGTCGATCTGACCGGCGCCGTCTCCCCGGCCAAGATCGGCTTCAAGCACCGGATGAATCTCGAGACCGGCTACGATTTCGGCCGGTTGCAGGTGCTCGACCTCGACTACGACTGGATCACACTGGCCACCTTCACCGGCGCGATCCCGTCCGGCTCCGCCCTGTGCGACACGTTCAGCATCCAGATTCCTGACTCGATCATGGCCAAGACCCCCGTCGTCCAGTTTCGCTTTGTCCTGTCCACGGATATTCAGGGCTCGTCGGCTGACGGGCTTTATCCCAACGGTGAAGGGTGGTCCGTGGACAACGTCACGGTGAGAGCCGGGGCGACCGACTTGCGATTCTTCGACGACATGGAGGCGGGAATCGGCACGTGGGCCGTTTCCACCTTCCCCGCTGTCGGTGACTTCTGGCGGGTGTCCACGGCGTCGAATACCCAGCAGCTCTGCACCACCAACCTATCGAAGGCGTGGACGCCTTCGGAGCCGGTGAGCGGCTCCCTGGTCGTACGGATGGACGACCAGCTCTTGTCGCCCCGCATTCCCCTGTCGGGCGCCGACCAGGTCTTCCTGTCCTTCGACGTGTACCGTGCGTTGTCGTTCAGCTCCTGCTTCTACTACAGCACCGCGTTCCGCTCGAAGAAGCCGA
>JANLXD010000133.1:0-3131 GCA_031364935.1 Candidatus Eiseniibacteriota bacterium | reverse complement strand
GTGTTGTCATAGCCACCAGGTTGTCGAAGGTTGGACCCCACGTCAGCGATGACCCCGCTGCCCGTGAGGGCGGCCTCTGCGCCAGGCACTACGGCCACGAACGTCCGATCGCCAGTCGTGGCATCAGTTCGGAATACCGCTTCGTAAATCCCGCCCCCAGCTGGGGCGACGGAAACTCCCGAAACAGAAAGCGGATTCAGAGGGTCCGTAACGTCCAATACCTCTACGGCCGGTGGCACAGAACCGGCAAATCCACGGACGTGAAGCTCGACTATAGCTCCCGAGCTCCCGCTCGAGAATCGCAGGGAGTTATTTCTGGCTATGTACAAGCGGCTGTAGGTCGCTTCGACGACATCCAAGTCGGCATAACTGCCGTCGAGGAGCGTGGAGTTGAAGACGGACCAGCGCTCGCCGAAATGGCGGTACGAATTAGTGCCAGGGCCAATGTGCGCGCCGGGAATGGTGAACCCGGTATCGAGAAGCCATAACTCTTGGTCCTGGAACTCATAATCGGCGGCGAGCGTGTCCGTAACGCCTGACGACCCGCGGAAGAAAACGTCGAGTCGATGAGTCACGCCGATGTTAAAGCCCTGGTAAAGCGCTCGAATACGGAATGGTTGTGCCAAATCCGGATCGATAAACGGAATCGGTGTGTCGAATTGGTCTCCCTCCTGCCCGTCCGTCCAGAAGAGATACTCGTTCGCGAAGATATTCGGCGCCATCATCGCGACATGATCTTCTTCCAACCGGATCACGTCGCGGAAGGACGTAGGCGTTGTGGCAACCCCGGGAATCGACCCATTCACCGATCCCGGGGTAGGCGCCGGGGTGCTGCCCCATGTGAGCCAGTACACGTTCACGTCCGAGTAGCGAAGCTCGATGTTGCCGAGGCCAAATCGCTCCCGAATGCTCCGCGCATAGAACGTGACGGCGTCCCCCGCGTCGAACTTGCCGTTCGTGTTGTTGTCCCGCGCGACAACCCGGATCGGCCTGACGGTGGCGGTGTCCGCGACGTCGTCGTAGCCACGCTCTTCTACCCTCACGTTCGCGATATCGATGTTTGAAGGGAATCCGCTGGAGGCGAGCGTCGAGTAGGAAACCGATACCCAGCCGGTCTGCGCGACCGATAGCTTCCATTCGGGATTCGCCGCCATACGCGCACCCGCACGCGAGGCGCCGCCCCGAGGCAGCGTGCCCACCCCCGGCCGCGGCCGCCAGGGAAACGCGCGCGCCGCCTCGTAGTTCTTCACCAGTCCGCGCTGCACGCGGTCCCATGCGCTCGCTTGCGCGCCGGGACGGGTCGCCGGGCGCCCCGCCAGCTCGCGCTCCGTGGCGGGGGCGAAATCGACGCGCACGGTCATCGTGCGCAGCACGCGATACCCACCGGTCCGCGAATCCCACCGCACGGGGCGCACGTGGATCGGCGCGACCCACCACTCGCCGACGAGCGCGCCCGCCCCTAGCGCCGCGGCATCGACGGGGTACAGCGCACCGCCTCGATACACAACCGGGTCCGGCTCAGTGCGGAACTCGCTCACGGGTCCCGTGGCGGGATCGTCCGACACAAACCTCTGTTGCGCGACGGGCACCGGAGGCGGACCCGCGTGGTCCTCCCACTCTTCAGCCACCACACGCAACCGCGGGCTCATCCCCTCTGGAATGGCCACGTGCAACGTCACCGTCGGGAGGGCGGGTCGCCCGGGAGACTCGACGACCACCGCGCCCGCAATGCTGACACGCGCATACTCAACACCCCCCACATTCAAGTTCTCGAACCGTGCGGTCCCCGGCGTGACTTGAAACGTGGCGCCGCGGCCATCCTGCGCCACGGTGCGGACCGACTGCGTTCGGGGGTCGGCTTGTGTGCGGGGGGTTGCTACCGTGCGGGGGCCGGCCGCAGGCGCCTCAGACGCACCAAACGCGGATCCAGCCATGATGAAGAGTGCGGCGAGCAGCGAGAGGGTGATTCGGGACGAGCGGATGGGCTGGTTCCCTCGGATAGGGGCGACGGCTGTGCTTGCAGTATAGAAACCGGCCGTAAAACCCGTCAAGGCACAACGGCCCAGAGGGTTGCCCCGCGCGCGCAGCCGCACCACCAAACCGCCGGCCCGGTTTGACACTCCGCGAACACGGGTGCTACGCTTCGCGTTGCCACCTTGCGCCCATCGTCGAAATTCCCGAGGCTTCGACCCATGCGACTCTTGGGGCCCGCCAGGCTCCCCGCCGCGCTGCGATCCCTGGGCCCCGCCGCGCTCGTCGTCGCATCCCTCGCCCTGCTCTGCATGACCGATACGCCCACCCCCGCGGCGAGCCGCGAGCGCGTCTACATCCTGGGTTTCGATGGGATGGATCCGGACGTGGTGGACCGGCTGATCGGCCAAGGGAAGCTCCCCAATCTGGCGTGGATGAAGCAGCACGGCGCCATGCGGCGCCTGGGGACGACCAACCCGGCGCAGTCCCCGGTGGCGTGGTCTTCGTTCTCGACGGGCATGAACCCGGGCAAGACCCGGATCTATGACTTCCTTCGCCGGAATCCCGCGACCTACTACCCCGACTTCTCCACCGTGACGGTGGAGCGCGGGAGGTTCGCCATGGGCTTCCTGCCCACCAGGGCGCCCCGGATCATCAACAACCGGAAGGGCACGACCTTCTGGCAGATTGCCTCGCGGCACGGCATCAAGACGGCGGTGCTAGAGGCGCCGATCGACTTCCCCCCCGAGGAGCTACAGAATGGGGTACTCCTGTCCGGGCTTGGGGTTCCGGACATTCGCGGGACCATGGGGACGTTCTCGTACTACGCCACCGACGCCGTGAACGCGGGCGACACCGAGATGGGCGGGAAGGTGGCGCGCCTCAAAGTCGACGCCGGCGGCCGCGCGCGCTCGGTAGTCCACGGGCCGCGGAATCCGTTCGCCGGCCGCGACGCCGAAGGGCGCATCCCGGACCTCATGATCCCGGTCGAGTTCCAGCGCGTGCCCGGCGCTTCCGCGGTGCGGATTTCGCTCCAGGGGCAGGTCCGGACGATCCGGCAGGGCGCGTGGAGCGACTGGTACAAGATCCGTTTCACCATCGCGCCCATGGTCGCCGTGAACGGGATCGCGCGTTTCCACGTGGTCGAGGCCAGCCCCGAG
>JANLXD010000129.1:0-1785 GCA_031364935.1 Candidatus Eiseniibacteriota bacterium | reverse complement strand
GTCCCGATGCCGGTCAGCGGATTTCGGATCTCGTGGGCCACGCCCGCCGCCAGGGCGCCCAGAGAGGTGAGCCGGTCGCGGCGCCTCCACTGCTCCTCGCGCGCCTTCTCTCCACGTAGATCTACGAAGAGCGCCACGGTGCCGCCCAGCTTCCCCGAATCTGTCTCCAGCGGGAGCAGGCGAAGGGAGATGGGGAGCGCGTCGCCGCTCCTCGTGGCCACCTCCACCTCACGGGCCTCTTCCGGAACGGCGCAGGCGCCCGGCAGGACGTGCCCGTCGCCTCGAGGCGCGCGAAAGAAGCGCGCGGCGGGCTCGTGGAGCATGTCCTTGGGATCGTGGCCCAGAAGGCGGGCGGCGGTGTCGTTCACGGAGAGGATCCGCCCTTCGCGGTCCACCGCCAGGACACCGAACGGGGCGTACAGGTAGAGACTCTCGGCGACGTGGGGATCGGTGCGGGCGCGGGGCGGCTCCGCCGGCGACAGATCGGTCGCGGGGCGCGGTCTCACCAGGCGGCTTTCGAGGAGGCGAATGGCGTCATCCCTGAGCCAATCTCCGCTTGTCTCTGACGGTTAGGGGGGGCGGATATATCTTTACCAGCGCCCGTGACCGGGGGTCAAGCGGATTCGGGGCCGCTTATCTCGGGGCGACGAGGGTCTTTCGAGCGGCGCGGTGAAGGATGAGGGTCGCCAGGGTGCGGCGCACTTCCGGGCGATCGTAGTAGTGCTGGCTGACGCGACGGCGGGCCCGTTCGACCGAAGCCCCCTTCGACTCGTCCCCATCCAGCAACGAAGACCTCGAATCGCGGCGCTTAGTTGACGTTTGATGCACGGGTGCGGTCCCTCCGCAGGGCTGCGAGCGCTTCCACCCACGAATCCTTGAGCATCAACAGCATCTCAAAGGCGTCGTCGAATTCCCCATGCTCCAGCTGGACCAGGCACATGTCGAAGTGGGCCAGGACACGTCCGCCGGCTCCGCGCCCGCCCCCGTCGAGGCACCGCATCAGCTCGAGCACCGACTGTTCGGCTACCGGTCGGTTCCCTTCGCCCACGTAGCGGAGGGCGCACTCGAAAAGTGCGGTGACCTCCTCGCCGCGCGCGATCCACTCCCCGCCGTCTCCAAAATCCGACGCTCTCTTGCGGCGGGGCCGTCGAGATTGGCTTCTTGGCTCCGCGTCACGAGGTTCCTTCCCCATTCGCCTCTCCATTCCCTTCCGCGGCGCGCGGAGCGCCTTCCGTGGGGGCAGCGGGTGCGGCTGTGGCGGGCGCGGCCGCCGCCGGCGCGGCCGCTCCGGAAGTGGCCTGGGCCTGATTGCGACGGTTCTCCTGCTGGATCCGCTCGTAGATTTCCTCGCGGTGCACCTTGACGCTCGCGGGAGCGTCGATGCCCAGCTTGACGTGATTTCCCTTCACCTCCACGATCGTGATCTTGACGTCATCACCGATCCGGATGTTCTCACCGAGTTTTCGCGTCAAGAGGAGCATCGTGCCCTCGCACCTCCGGCTCCCTGCCGGACGGAATCCGCCCGCGGCAACGAGCGCGTCGTGCACCCGTCCGCTTGCTGCTCGATGTTCTGATCGGCAGCCGGCGAGAGCATCTGAAGCCGGAATCCAGACGGTGAGACGCGCGCATCCCACGCAATGGCCCGAGGTTCGATGCAGCCAGCGGAGCCGCGGCTTGGGTCGCGGCGGGGGTAGTGCTACCCTCACGCACATGAGCGGAAAGGGCGTGCGAGCGGCAGCGTGGCGGGTCTTGGCCGTGGCGGGGATTGGCGCGCTGGCGGCGGGC
>JANLXD010000046.1:0-2152 GCA_031364935.1 Candidatus Eiseniibacteriota bacterium | reverse complement strand
CGCGCCGAGCCCGGCCGGGTACGGATAGAACACGTAGACCCGATCTTCTGGCCGGGGGGGATAGAGGGTGTCCCCGACGGAGAGGATGGGTGTGACGGTCACGCCGGGACGGAGCGGACGCAGCGTCGCCTCCAGGGGCGTGAGGAATCCGGAGCCGGGGCCCGCTTCCAGCGTGGTCGTGGCGGGCGCGCCCGTGCCGGGCCCCGAGCCGGCGCAGCCCGCGATCAGCGCGAGGAGCGCGATGGAGGCGGCGCGGGCGAGCATGGTCCGGCAAAAGCGCGAGGTTACGGTCATGGCTGCTCCGTCCTCCGCCGGCAGAATTCCACCAACACGCCACCCATGCCGCTTGGATGAAGGAAGGCGATCTCGGTGCCGTGGCTCCCAGGGCGCGGCGTCCGATCGATCAGCGTGAGCCCCGCAGCCTCGGCCTGAGCCAGTGCCGCGCTCATGTCGTCCACGAAAAGGGAAAGATGGTGGATCCCTTCGCCGCGCTTTTCGAGAAAGCGTGCGACGGCGGCATCGGGGCGCGTCGGCTCGAGCAGCTCGATCACCGCGTCTCCGGAGCGCAGGAACGCAACCTTCAAGCCCATGGAGTCGAGCGATTCGGTGCTCTCGTGGTGGAACCCCAGCCCCTTCGTCCACCGCTCGATCGCGGGGGGAAGCGAGCGCACCGCGATCCCCACGTGCGCGAGGCCGCGGATCATTGCAAGAGCCCGGGCTGGAACGTGAGGATCACGAGGAGAAGCGCGCCCAGCGCGATCCGGTACCAGCCGAAGGGGACGAGGTTCCGACTGGTGAGGTAGGTCAGGAGCGCTCGGATGGCCAGGCCCGCGACGACCGCCGAGGTCAGAAGGCCGACGATCAGCGGTCCGGGACCGCCCAGGGCAGGTCCCAAAAGCTCATGCCGGTGTTTCAGCAGGTCGTAGAGAGTCGCGGCGCCCAGCGTCGGAATCGCGAGGAGGAACGAGAACTCGGCCGCGACGACCGGCGTGCAGCCAAGGAGGAGCGCCGCGACCATCGTTGTCATGGCCCGCGATGTTCCGGGCCAGAGGGAGAGCACCTGCGCGAGCCCGATCCAGAGCGCGCCCATGAGGGAAATCTCGCCGACGGCCGCGAGCGGCGCGTGCGCGTGATGGCGCTTCCGCTCGACGATGAGGATCACGACGCCTCCCACGAGGAGCGCCCACGCGACGGGTGTAGGACCGAAGAGGTGTTCTTTGATCCAGTCGTTCAAGATCAGTCCCACGATCGCCGCGGGCAGAAACGCGATCAGAAGCCGGGCCAGGAGCGCGCGGCCCGACGGGTCTCCGCGGAAGATGCCCGCGAGAAGCTCGCCCACGCGACGGCGGTACAGCCACAGCACCGCGAAGAGCGCTCCGGCCTGGATCACGATCTCGAACGCGTCCACGGCGCTCCCCGTCAGTCCCATCGCGTGCCCGGCCAGGATCAGATGCCCGGTCGACGAGACGGGGAGAAACTCGGTGAGACCCTCGACAATGCCGAGGATGGCGGCTTGGATGAGATTCATGACTGGGTCCGCGGGGTGGGGGTCATGGCTCGAGTGGGGGTCATGGCTCGTACGTCCGGTAGACGCGCCGGAGCGCGTCGCTGATCTCGCCCAGCGTGACGCCGGCTTTCACGGCGTCGATCACCGCCGACATTAGATTTCCATCCCGGCGGGCGGTTTCTTCGACGCGCTCGGCGGCCTGGGCCGCGAGCGGCGCGTTCCGCGCCTCTTTGTAGGCGCGCACGCGCGCGGCCTGCTCGGCTTCGAGCGCCGGGTCGAGCAGGAACGTGGGCCGCCCCAGATCGTCGGGGTCGCCGAATCGATTCACGCCGACGATGATCCGATCGCCGCGCTCGATCTCCATCTGGGTCTGGTAGGCGCTCTCTTCTATGCGCCGCGACTGGTAGCCGTGCTCGATCCCGGCCACGGCGCCGCCCAGGGCGTCGATCGCCTCGATCTCGGCGCGCGCCTCGCGCTCGATCCGGTCGGTCATCTCCTCGATGGCGAACGCGCCGCCCACCGGATCCACCGTGGCCGCGACGCCCGACTCGTAGGCCAGGAGCTGCTGGGTCCGGAGCGCCGTCATCGCCGCCTCCTCGCTGGGGAGGGACATCGCCTCGTCGAACGAGTTGGTGTGGAGCGACT
>JANLXD010000038.1:0-1634 GCA_031364935.1 Candidatus Eiseniibacteriota bacterium | reverse complement strand
CCGACGTCGTCCTTGGCGCGCACCCGGAAGTTGGTCTGAAGCAGGATCGAACCCCACGTGGTCACGGGAATCTCGGTGGCCAGATGCGCGGCCAGCTCGCTCCCGACTTGATAGCGCTCGGTGCCGCGCCTGTTCCAGCGGCCGTTCACGCTCAACCGAATGGGTATCCCGCCTCGGTCGGCAGAGCCGAGCCCTGAAAGCCGCCACTCGGCACCGAGACCGGCCAGAAAATCCCACGATCCGGTGCCCGGGCGCGCTGAGGGCTCGGGCTGATCCCCGTCCACCTCTTCCACGTTGCGGAGTCCCGTCGGCGCCTTGACTCCGGCGCTGGCGAAGTAGCGGGATCGGCCCTCCGCCGTGCCGAAGCGACGGGTCGCGGAGGTCTCGAGATCGCCAGCGCCCTGATAATTCCAGCGGATGTATTCGGGGACGCCGAGATTGTTGTGGATGTGCTCGTGCGTGCGATTCACGTACGGCAAGGACGCGGAAAATGACCACGTCGCCGCGGGGCGGTACGACACGCGCCCGGTGGAGACACGGTTCACGGTCCGGACCTCGTCGTGGTGGCCCGGGATGGCGCCGACGGTGGCGTCGTGGGTGCCGACGCGCGGCTGGTCCTGGTCGCTGTACTGTGCCGAAATCTCGAACGACAGCATCGATTCGTCCCAGCGGGCCGCGTGGTCCACCGGGCAATTCTCCGAGCCACAGCTCGCGGCCGCGCGCTGTGGTGCGACGGCGAGGGACAGCCATAGGACAAGCAGCGCGGCGGGCGCCGCCAATATGTGACGCACGGCTACCTCCTCCGATTTCTGGTGCGACGGGAGTGAAACGGGAACGACGGAGGTGCGGGGTTATCCCCGGGGAGGAGGCGAGAGCGGCTCGTCAGAAATCGAAGCGGGCGAAGCAGGGGCAACCTCGGAGCGACGCTCGGCGGAGGGAGCGGCCAGCGTGATGGCGACGGCCGCGAAGAGCGCGGGATCGAGCGTTGGCGCCACTACGCCCGGGACGGAGTGACCGCATCCGGCGGCGCGCAGGCATTCCGATCCTTCCGCGCCTGTGGCGCCAGCACCATGCGCCGCGCAAACGGCTCCTGCGGCACACGGCCCCTGCACCGAGCAGCAGGCCATTTTTGGGGGAGTCGGGCAGCACGAGGTCCCCTTGCCCGCGGCAGGCATGGCGGGAAGAAGGAACTGGACCCCGACAAACAGGCCCGTCACGAAAACCGCAATCAAGCGTCGCATGCGCAGCCAGTCTAGCACGCTGGAATCCTGCCCTTCGATAGTCGCCAACCCGCGCCCTCCGGCGCTTGACCACCGCTCCCCCCGGTGCCAGAGTGGTCCGCTCACCTCCCAAGGGAGACGCATGGCGCAAGGCACGGTTCGGACAATCGCAGTGATCGGCGCGGGCGTGATGGGGCGCGGCATCGCCCTGGTCTCCGCGCTCGCCGGCTACGCCACGCGCGTCATCGAGACGAATGCGCCCGCGGCGCACTCCGCGCGAACGGAGCTGGAGAAGATCCTGGCGCGCGGCAAGGAAAAGGGCGAATGGGACGACGACGCTCTCGCCACCGCTCGCCGCGGACTCCAGTGGTCGGCGGGGCTCGAGGGCGCCGCCGGCGCGGACTTGGTCATCGA
>JANLXD010000537.1:0-6516 GCA_031364935.1 Candidatus Eiseniibacteriota bacterium | reverse complement strand
GAAGGATCAGACCACGCTGGACGGCATCGTCAACGTGGCGGCGCAGGATTCGCTGATGCACGACCACATGATGCAGATGATGAAGAGCATCGGGATGATGCAGCGGTAGGAGGGTCGAACAGGCAGACACGAGCGGCGCCGCGGAGAATGGCGGCGCCGTTTTTCGTGGCAGGTGATGAGCCCTATTTCACATAAACCGTCTTAACATTCACGAACTCCTTGATCCCGTACGACGCCAGCTCCCGCCCGTAGCCCGACTCCTTGATCCCGCCGAACGGGAGCCGCGGGTCGGAGTGGACCTGCGCGTTCACGAAGCAGGAGCCGGCCTGGAGCTGCTCGGCGGCGATCCGCTCGCCGCGCGCCACGTCCCGCGTGACGACGGCGGCGCCCAACCCGAAGGAAAAGTTATTCGCGAGGCGAATCGCGTCGGCCTCATCGCGCGCCGGGATGATCGCGGCCACGGGGCCGAACAGCTCCTCGTCGTGGGCCGGCATCCCGGCGCGCACGCCTTCCAGCACGGTCGGCGGGTAGAACGCGCCTGGCCCGGGCGGTACCTTGCCTCCGAGGAGCAATCGCGCGCCCCGATCCATGCTGCCCTGCACCTGCGCGTGGAGCTGGTCGCGGAGATCGTGGCGCGCGAGGGGCCCGAGGTCGCTCGCGGGGTCGCGCGGGTCGCCGAACTTGGCGCGCCGCATCCGCTCGACGAACCGCTCGGTGAACTTGGCGCGAATCGCCTCGACGGGGATGAAGCGCTTGCCCGCGATGCACGACTGGCCGGAGTTCACGAGACGGGCTTCCGCGCACGTCTCGGCGGCCAGGTCGAGATCGGCGTCCTCGAGCACGATGTAGGGATCGCTCCCGCCCAGCTCCAGCACCGACTTCTTCAGCGCGCGGCCCGCGGCTTCCGCGACGGAGCGCCCCGCGGGCGTACTGCCGGTCAGGGTGACGGCGCTGATCTCGCGTGAAGCGATCAGCCCCGCGACCGCCGCCGAGCCCACGAGGAGCGCGGTGAACACGCCCTCGGGCAATCCGGCCTCGCGGAAAATGGCCTCGATCGCGAGGGCGCATCCGGACACGTTCGACGCGTGTTTCAAAACGCCGGCGTTCCCCGCCATCAAGGTGGGCGCGGCGAAGCGAAAGACCTGCCAGAAGGGGAAATTCCAGGGCATCACGGCGAGCACGACGCCCAGCGGATTGAAGGTCACGTACGAGCGGGACGCGTCGGTGGAGACAGGCTCGCACGCCAGGAACCGCGCCGCGTTCTCGGCAAAATAGTCGCAAGCCGTAGCGCACTTCTCGCATTCCGCCCGGCCCTGCGCGAGCGGCTTCCCCATCTCCGAGGCCATCAGCGCGGCATACTCGGGGGCCCGCTCGCGAAGAAGGGCCGCGGCGCACCGAATCACACCGCTCCGCTCCGCAAAAGTACGCGAACGCCATTCGGCCGCTGCCCGACCGGCCAATTCCAGCGCGGACGCGACTTTCCCGGGGTCCGTCTCCTCGTACTCCCGCACCACCGTGTCCGTAGCCGGATCGATCGATCGCAGCATCAAAGGAATCTCCGTCCGTGGGGATATTGCGCCTCGGCGAGCCGCGAACTCGGCCGGTACCAACCGACTAAAGCTGATGCTCGCGGGCCGTTTCCATGCGATGATACGTAGCTTGGCGGCGCTGGCCGAGCACCGCTATCTCTATTCAGCGTATCTAATTCGCAGAGGTCCGTGGCATGCCTTTCGCAAGGTGAACGGTCCTCCAGTGACATCACGGAACCGGTCCGCGGCCCCAACACCCAGGATCATTCGCGCCATGGCTGACAGTACACAGAACCCGAACACGCTGAGTCTGCCGTTCGTGGAGGCGCTCTATACGGAGTTCCTCCGGGATCCGAACGGCGTCCCGCCGGAGTGGCGGAGCTACTTCGAGCGGCTGGCCGAGCCGAATGGCTTTGCGTCGAACCCGCGGCTCGAGCCGTCGTTCCCGCGCCGCAGCTTGTTCGGCCGTGTACCGGTGGACGGCCGGAACGGTTCGCGCGCGAACTCCGCGTTCATCTCGGCCGAGCTGGAGCCCAGCTACGTGGGCGCGCCCAGAGATGCCTCCGCGGCGCAGCGCGCCCCCGCGCCATTCGCGCCGGCCCGCCCCGGCACGACCAAGTCCGCCTCGTCGCTCATCCAGGCGTACCGCTCGCGTGGTCATCTGACCGCGCGGATCGATCCGCTCGATTCGCCACGCCCCGAGCCGCCCGACCTGGACCCGCGCTTCCACGGCTTCACGGAGAGCGACCTCGACCAGCCGGTGCCCGAGTCCGTGGGTGGACGCCCGGCGGGAACGCTTCGCGAATTGGGCCAAAGGCTCCGGACCATCTACTGCGGCCCGGTAGGCATTCAGTACCAGCACATCCACGACGTGGCCATCCGCCAGTGGTTGGAGGCGCGGTTCGAGAGCGAGTACTTCCAGGCGCCGCTCGCTCCCGCCGAAGAGCGCCGCGTGCTCGAGAGGCTCACCGCGGCCGCGATCTTCGAGGAGTTCATCCAGCGGAAGTACATCGGCTCGAAGTCGTTCTCGCTCGAAGGATCCGAGGCCCTGATCCCGCTCATCGATGCCGCGATGGAGGCGGCGGACGGACAGGGGTTGGACGAGATCGTCTTCGGCATGGCGCACCGCGGGCGCCTGAACGTGCTCGCGAACGTGCTGGGCAAAGAGCCGCGCCAGATCTTCTACGAGTTCGAGGATCTGAACCCGGAGCTCTATCACTTAAGCGGCGACGTGAAGTACCACCTCGGCTACAGCCATGACGTGAAGGCTCCCTCCGGACGCACGGTCCATCTGTCGCTCTGCTACAACCCGAGCCACCTGGAGTTCGTGGATCCTGTCGCGATCGGCCGCGTGCGGGCGAAGCAGGACGGGGTCGGCGATCGCGCGCGAGAAAAGGGCATGGCGCTCCTCATGCACGGCGACGCCGCGTTCGCGGCGGAAGGCGTCGTGCAGGAGACGCTCAACCTGAGCGCACTCCCCGGCTACGAGACGGGCGGCACGCTGCACGTCATCGTGAACAACCAGATCGGGTTCACCACGCTCGCGAGCGATGCGCGGTCGAGCCCCTATTCGTCGGACGTCGCGCGCATGCTGCAGTCGCCCATCTTTCTCGTGAACGGGGAAGAGCCGGACGCGGTGATCCGGACATCCCGGCTCGCGATGGAATTCCGCCGCGAGTTCCGCCGTGACGTGGTCATCGACCTCTACGGCTACCGGCGCCACGGCCACAACGAAGGGGACGAGCCCGCGTTCACCCAGCCGCTCCTCTACAAGGCGATCGCCGCGCGGAAGCCGATCCACGTCCTCTACGGTGAGCGCCTGGTCGCGGCGGGACGCCTCGCGGCGGAGGATGCTACCGCGATGGTCGAGAGCACCCGCGCGCTTCTCGAGGCAGAGCTGAAGAAGACGCGCGGAGCGAAGCGCACGACGCTGCCGGACGCGTTGGACGGCGCGTGGACCCGCTACGTGGGTGGACCCGACTCCCAGGCGCCCGAGACCGACACCGGCATTCCCGCCGGCAAGCTGGCGGCGTCCTTGAAGGCGCTGACCGTCGTTCCCGAAGGCTTCTCCGCGCACCCGAAGATTCTGCGCGGCCTGGCCCAGCGTCTCGAGATGGCGGAAGGAAAGCGGCCGGTCGACTGGGCGGCCGCCGAGGCGCTCGCCTTCGGCACGCTGGCCGTGGAGGGGCATCGCGTCCGCGTCACCGGGCAGGACACCGAGCGCGGCACCTTCAGCCAGCGCCATGCCGTGCTCCACGACGTGAACGACGGCAAACGATACGTCCCGCTCCAGCATCTCGCGCCGGACCAGGCCGAGTTCGAGATCCGGAACAGCCCGCTCTCCGAGGCGGGCGCAATGGGCTTCGAATACGGCTACAGCCTCGAGATGCCTGACGGGCTCGTCGCGTGGGAGGCGCAGTTCGGCGACTTCGCGAACGCGGCGCAGGTGATCATCGACCAGTTCCTGACGAGCGGCGAGGAGAAGTGGCGCCGGCTCTCGGGTCTGGTGCTGCTCTTGCCGCACGGATGGGAGGGACTGGGCTCGGAGCATTCGAGCGCGCGGCTCGAGCGTTTTCTCCAAGTCGCGGCGCGGGACAACATCCAGGTTGCGAATCCCTCGACCCCCGCGCAGTATTTCCACCTGCTTCGCCGGCAGGTGAAGCGCGCCTGGCGAAAGCCGCTGGTGGTGGCGACGCCGAAGAGTCTGCTGCGTCATCCCGAGGCGGTCTCGCCGATGTCGGACCTGGCCGCCGGGCGCTTTCAGCGCGCGATCGGCGACCCGTCGGTGCCGCCGGCCCAGGTGAAGCGGGTGCTCTTCTGCACCGGGAAGATCTATTACGAGCTGGCGCGGACGCGGACCGAGCTGAACGAGGCGAAGACGGCGATTCTCCGCCTGGAGCAGCTCTATCCGCTCGCCGACGAGACATTGGCGGCGCTCTTCGCAGGGATTCCGGACGGGACGCCGATCACGTGGGTCCAGGAGGAGCCGCGGAACATGGGCGCCTGGCCCTACCTGCGCGCGCGCTACGGCGAGCGCCTGCTGGGGCGGTATCCGCTCCGCGCGGTGAGCCGCGCCGAAGCGGCCACGCCGGCGAGCGGCGCCGCGAGCAGCAACAAGATCGAGCAGGAGCGGCTTCTCTTGGCCGCGTTCGACGACAAGGACAAGGAGTCCACGGCACATGGCGGTTGAGCTGAGAGTCCCCGAAGTCGGCGAGTCGATCACCGAAGTTCAGATCGGCACGTGGCTCAAGGCGGAGGGGGATTCCGTGGAGCGGGACGAGGCGGTGGTCGAGATCGAGTCCGACAAGGCGACGCTGGAGCTTCCCGCGCCGGTCTCGGGCACGATCGAGAAGCTGCTCAAGAAAAAGGGCGACGTGGTGAAGATCGGCGAGCTGATCGCGACGCTCTCCGAGGGCGCGGGGAACGGCGCCAAGCCGAAGAAGGCCGGAGGCGCCACGGCGGCCGCTCCGGCGACGGCGGCGGCTTCGGCACCAGCGGCCCCAGCCACCGCGCAGCCCGCGCCACCGCCCGCCCCGGAGAAGACGCCGAGCGCCAAAGCCACTCCGCCTCCGGCCGCAACGCAGCGGCCGTCAGCGCCACCGACGCCTCCACGCCAGCCCGCGTCCGCGCCGCCTTCCTCCGCGCCACCGCGCCTCATGCCCTCGGCCGAGCGCCTTATCGGGCAGCACGGGCTGACACCCGGGCAGGTGCCCGCGAGCGGCCCCGGCGGGCGGCTTCTCAAGGAGGACGTGCTCGAGCACCTCTCCCGAAAGCCCGAGCCCCAGGGCCCGGCCGAAGAAGTGGTGCCGATGAGCCCGCTCCGCCTTCGCATCGCCGAGCGGCTGAAGGAGGCGCAGAACACCGCGGCCCTCCTCACCACGTTCAACGAGATCGAGATGTCGGCGGTCGTCACGCTGCGGGAGGAGCTGAAAGAGCCCTTCCAGGAGCGCTACGGCGTGAAGCTGGGGTTCATGTCCTTCTTCGTGAAGGCGTCGGTGGACGCGCTGATGCGCTTTCCCCAGGTGAACGCCGAGATTCGCGACAAGGAGATCGTCTACAAGAACCACTACGACATCGGCATCGCGGTCGGCGGCGGACGCGGACTGGTCGTGCCGGTGCTGAAGGGCGCGGACCGCCTCTCCTTCGCCGAAATCGAGCTGGCCGTCGCCGATTTCGCGCAGCGCGCCAAGGACAACAAGCTGAGCCTGGACGAGCTGAAGGGCGGGACGTTCACCATCTCGAACGGCGGCGTCTACGGCTCGCTCCTCTCGACGCCGATCGTGAATCCGCCGCAGAGCGGCATCCTGGGCCTCCACGCCATCCACAAGCGCCCGGTCGCGATCGACGACCAGGTGGTGATCCGCCCCATGATGTACGTGGCTCTGACCTACGATCACCGCATCATCGACGGCCGCGAGTCGGTGACCTTCCTGAAGCACATCAAAGAGCTGATCGAGCGACCGACCCGCATGCTCCTGGGGATCTAGAGTGGCCGAAGCGAAGCACGACCTGGTGGTCATCGGCTCCGGGCCCGGCGGCTACGTCGCCGCGATCCGCGCCGCGCAGCTCGGGCTGAACGTGGGTTGCATCGAGACCGAGCCCGCGCTGGGCGGCACCTGCCTTCGGGTCGGGTGTATCCCCTCGAAGGCGCTCTTAGAGTCGAGTGAGCGCTATCACGAGACGAAGGAGGCGCTGGCCCCGCACGGCGTCATCGTCCAGTCGGTTTCCCTCGACCTCCCCGTGATGCTGAAGCGCAAGGACGAGATCGTGCGCGGCCTGACGGGCGGCGTCGACATGCTCTTCAAGAAGAACAAGGTGACGCGCTACACCGGACGCGGGCGGTTTTTGGGACCGGGCCGCGTGGTCGTGGAGGGAGGCGCCCAGCCCACGACCCTCGAAGCCAAGAACATCCTGATCGCCACCGGCAGCAAGTCCTCGTCGCTCCCGGGCGTCACGGTGGACGGCGACCGCGTCGGCACCAGCACCG
>JANLXD010000498.1:0-1782 GCA_031364935.1 Candidatus Eiseniibacteriota bacterium | reverse complement strand
TGTGCCCCCGGTGGCCAGCACCGTCGCGTGCGCGGCGACGGCGCGGATCGAGCCGCTCTTCCGGTCGAGCACGTACGCCCCCCAGACGCGGTCCTTCTCCGGGGTCGTCGCTCGCCGCCCCCGCATCTTCGAATCCAGGATGAGATCGACCGCGATCTGGTTCTCGAGAATCGTGATCTTGGGATGGGCGCGCGCCAGCTCGAGAAGACGGCGCTCGATGGCGTGGCCGGTCCGGTCCTTGGCGTGGACGATGCGCCGCCGGGAGTGCCCCCCCTCGCGTCCCAGGGCGAGCCGCCCCCGCTCGGATGGATCGCGCGAGAAGCGGACCCCCTGCTCGATCAGCCGGAGCACTTCTCCGGGCCCCTCCTCGACAAGCACGCGCACCGCTTCGGGGTCGCAGAGTCCGTCCCCCGCGACCAGGGTGTCGCGCTCGTGCAGCGAAATCCGGTCGTCCTCGCCCAGGACCGCGGCCACGCCCCCCTGCGCGTAGTTCGTGTTCGACTCCTCCGCGTCCACCTTCGTCACCACCAGCACGCGCGCCGACTGCGCCGCATGGAGCGCGACCGAGAGGCCGGCGATTCCGCTTCCGATGACGAGGACTTCCGTCTGGATCTCGTTCTGTTTTCGTGCCTGGCGTCGTGGCAAGGCGGTCAGTCTCCGGTGGGATCGAGCGGGGCGATCCCGGTTCGAAGGACGCGCACCGGCAGAGGCGGATCGGACGGCAGCGGCCATCGGTGCTCGTCTTTTTCCGTGATCAGGATCACCTCGGCCCCCCGACGTGACGCGTGGAGCATGGCCTCGCGCAGCCGCTCGGGCCCGACCCGGGCATGATCCGGGAAGGACGCGTCGGCCACAATGGCGTAGCCCGACGCCGCGGCGAACGCGGCGACCCTGTGCGGCGCCCCGACGCCAGTCATCAGGCCGGCCCGGAGGCCGTCCCCTGCCGCGGAGAGGAGCACGCGGCGGAACCGAGCCACTCGAGCGCGGGGAGCGTGCCGCGCGATCCACTCGAGGGTCCGCGCCGGGACGACGGCGTCGGGGCTCTCGAGGACGAACGCGAGCACCGCCGCCTCGCTCAGCGTCGACGCGGGCCGGCGAAGCGGCCCCGCCGGCAGCAGGGCCCCGTTTCCCTCCGGTCGCTCCGGGTCGAGCGTCACCCAGAGCTCGTCCCATGCGAGCGCTCCCTGCTCCCATCCGTCGTCGAGGATGACCGTCGAGGCTCCGTGACCGTCACGCGCGAGGAGCGCACCGGCGTGGCGGTCCGGGTCCACGATGACCGCCACCGAGGTCGGAAGCGCCGCGCGATGCGCCGCGGCCTCGTCACCCGAGCGCTCCGCCGCGAGCGCGAGCGGATACCCTGCGAAGTCGGGCACCGCCGTCGGTCGCGGCGCGCCGCCGCGCGAGCCGTGGCCTCGAAGAAGCACGGCCGCCCGCCCCCGCCGAGCGGCTTCCGCGGCCAGCCATCGCGCGAGGCTCGACTTTCCGGTCCCCCCCACCGTGAGGGTGCCGACCGCGACCACGCGGAGGCCGGGCACGCGGCGGCGGGTCGACGCGGCGCGCCGCCTCGCGCCCGCCGCGGCGATCCCGTAGAGCGCGGCGGCCGGCTCCAAGTGTCGGGTCCAGGGAAGCGTTCCCGGGCGTCCCGACCACGACGCCTCCACGACCCCCGCGGCGCCGCGCGTCATGCCGTCATGCCCGTCATGCCCGTCATGGAAGAAGCTCCCATTCCGCGAGCGCCTCGAGGCCGCGCCGCGCCGCACCGGCGGCCCCGGCGGCGGCGCG
>JANLXD010000483.1:0-5333 GCA_031364935.1 Candidatus Eiseniibacteriota bacterium | reverse complement strand
GGCGCCGCCGGCGAATCCGGGCAGACCGCCCGCGGCGCCGCCGCCGCGGCGCTTCTCCTCCCGCTCGCCCCGAGCCGGCGGGAACGGGATCGTCATCGACTCGGCGCGCTCCGGGCGCTCGGGACTTGGGCGGGCCACGATGCGCGGCTTGGAATCTCGCCGCACGGCGGCCTCGTCGGGCGGCGCGAGCGCGGAGGCGAGCGCTTCCTCCTCCTGCTCGATCGACGTCTTCCGTCCACGGCGTCCGACGGCCTCGACCGCGGTACGCTCCGCGGACACCCCGGACGCAGAGGGCGCGCCGTTGGAATCGGGGGCACCGGCGGGCGCGGCGCGCCGGCGTGTCGGGGTGCCGGGCAGGAGGCGCGCGAGGAGCGCACCCGCCGCGCGACGGAGCGGCGAGGAGGCCCCCAGCTCGAAGGCCACGAGCGCGATCACGACCAGCGCCGTGCCCAGGACCAACTCGCTCCCCACGCGACCGAGCAAGCGGGTGGCCGTGAGGCCGATCCCCTCTCCGGTGCCGCCGACCAGCCCGCGATTCCCGCCCGAGAGAAGGTAGAGGAGGCCCAACGCCGCCGCGGCGCCCGAGGCCGCGACCGCGGTGCGGAGCCACAGCTCACCCGCGGGGCGGAGGCGAAGCCGGTTCCATCCCCACGCGACGAGCGCGATCGGCACGAGCCAGCCGCCGACCAGGCCGAGCGCCCCGACGATCCCCGTCGAGACGAACGCGCCGACGACGCCCCCCTGGTTCCGCACCGCGCCGGTGGAGAGGAGGTCGCTCGCGGTGTCGCGCGGGTCGCGCGTGAAGAGCGCGACCGCGAGGAAAAGGGCGACGGAGACGAGGCAGAGCCCCAGAATCTGGTATTTGCGCCGGACGGGCACCCGTCCCAATAGCCACATGCGGGGGCGGGTTACGTTCCCTGGTGCCAGGACGCGAGGTACGCGACCTGCTCGGGCGTGAGCGTGTCGATGCGGACCCCCAGCGCTTCCAGCTTCAGACGCGCGATCTCCGCGTCCACGGGTGCGGGGATCGGGTAGACGTCGGGCGAAAGCTCCTTCGCGTGCGCTTGGAGATACTCGAGCCCCAGGGCCTGGTTGGCAAAGCTCATATCCATCACCGAAGCGGGGTGCCCTTCGGCGGCGGCCAGGTTGATGAGCCGCCCTTCGCCCAGGACGAACACCCGCTTCCCGCCCTCCAGCGTGTACTCCTGCACGAACGGACGGATCTCGCGCGCTGCCTTGGCCTCACCCTGGAGCGCGTCGAGATCGATCTCCACGTTGAAGTGACCCGAGTTCGCGACGATGGCGCCGTCCTTCATGGCGCGGAAGTGCTCCATGCGAATCACCGAGAGGTTGCCGGTGACCGTGACGAACACGTCGCCGATCCGCGCCGCCTCGGCGGCCGACATCACCTGGAATCCGTCCATGTGGGCTTCGAGCGCGGGAAGCGGGTCGACCTCGGTGTCGATGACGTGGGCGCCCATGCCGCGGGCCCGCGTGGCCAGGCCGCGTCCGCACCAGCCGTACCCCAGCACCACGAACTTGGAGCCCGCGAGGAGACGGTTGGTCGCGCGCAGGATGCCGTCGATGGTGCTCTGCCCGGTTCCGTAGCGGTTGTCGAAGAAATGCTTCGTCTTGGCGTCGTTCACGGAGAGGATCGGATAGCGGAGCGCGCCGTCCTTGGCCATGCTCCGGAGCCGGATGACGCCGGTGGTGGTCTCCTCCGTGCCGCCGATCACCTTCGCCGCCTGCGACGCGCGCTTCGTGTGGAGGAGGGCCACCAGGTCGGCGCCGTCGTCCAGCGTGAACTCGGGCTGCGTGTCCAGCGCGGCGTTGATGTGCTTGTAGTAGGTCTCGGCGTCCTCGCCCTTGATCGCGAACGTCGGGATCCCCAGGCGGTGCGCGAGGGCGGCGGCCACGTCGTCCTGCGTGGAGAGCGGATTGGACGCGCAGAGCGCGATCTCGGCCCCTCCGGCCTTCAGGGTCACCATGAGATTCGCGGTCTCGGTGGTGACGTGCAGGCACGCCGCCATGCGGCGGCCGCGGAACGGCTTCTCCTTGGCGAACCGCTCCCGCACCTGGCGGAGCACCGGCATCTCCCGCTCCGACCACTCGATGCGGCGTAGCCCCTCTTCCGCGAGGGACGGGTTCGCCACGTGTCCCGTCGGCGTCATCGCGACCATGGTCTCAGGCGTCACGCTTCAAGTCCTCCACGCGGTCGAGGAGCTCCCAGCGGAAGCCCTCCGTCTCGCGTCCGAAATGTCCGTAGGCGGCGGTGCGCTTGTAGATCGGCTTCCGCAGATCCAGCGCGTGGATGATGGCCTGGGGGCGGAGGTCGAAGTGCTTCCGCACCAGCTCGCCCAGGCGCGCGTCCGGGACACGTCCGGTGCCATGGCTGTCCACCATGATCGAGACGGGCTCTTCGACGCCGATCGTGTACGCGATCTGCAGCGTGCAGCGGTCGGCCAGTCCCGCGCCGACGAGATTCTTCGCGACGTGGCGCGCGGCGTACGATCCCGAGCGGTCCACCTTCGTGGGATCCTTGCCGCTGAAGGCGCCGCCGCCGTGCCCTCCGAAGCCCCCGTAGGTGTCGACGATGATCTTCCGGCCGGTCAGTCCCGTGTCCGCTCGCGGGCCGCCCAAGACGAACCGGCCCGTGGGGTTGATGTGGTAGACCACGTTCGGATCCACCAGCGCCGGGGGAAGGGCCGGCCGGATGATCTCGTCGATGACGCGGGCGCGGAAGCGGGAGAGCTCGGCATCGCTCATGTCCGCGTGCTGCGTGGAAAGGACGACGGTGTCGATCCGCTTCGGCGTGTCGTCCTCGTATTGCACCGTGACCTGGGACTTACCGTCGGGGCGGATCTCCGGGAAGCGCCCGGAGCGGCGCGCGTCGGCCAGCGCCTTCGTCAGCCGGTGGGCGAGCACGATCGGCATCGGCATCAGCTCCGGAGTCTCCCGCACCGCGTAGCCGAACATCAGCCCCTGGTCCCCGGCCCCGCGCCGGTCCACGCCCATGGCGATGTCCGGAGACTGCTCGTCGATCGCGGTGAGCACGGAGCAATTATCTCCGTCGAAGCCCTCGGCGGGATTGTCGTAGCCGATGCCGCGGATGGTCTCGCGCACGATCTTCGGAATGTCGACGTAGCACTTGGTCGTGATCTCGCCCGCGACCAGGGCGAGGCCCGTGGTGACGAGCGTCTCACACGCCACGCGTCCGAACGGGTCCTGGGCCAGGATGCCGTCGAGCACCGCGTCGGAGATCTGGTCGGCCACCTTGTCGGGGTGTCCTTCCGTGACCGATTCGGACGTGAACAGCATGGAATGGCGCACGCGCGTGTCGCGCCTCGCGGTGGGTGCTGCCTGCGTCGCTTGAGCGGTCACGAAACTTCTACCTCCGAGGAGTCGCCGACGTTGAGCCGCTGATAGCCGCCGCGGACCACGGTGTTCTCACCCACCACCGACATATCCAGAAGCACGTCCTCCACGGTCGCGCCCTCGTTCACGATGGAATTCCGGACGACCGACCGGCGGACGTGCGCGCGCGCGCCGATCGAGGCGTGAGGACCGATCACCGAGTGGAGCACGTCGGCGGTCGGATCGAGCGCGACGGGCGGCACGATCACCACGCCGGGGCGCTCCACGTGATTGCCGGAAGCATCCAGGAGCGCGCGATTGGTCTCCAATAAGGCGTCGGTCTTCCCGCAATCATACCAGCCCGCCACCGGAAACGGCCGGAGCACGAGACCCCGCGTGAGCATCTCGGCCAGGGCGTCGGTGAGCTGGATCTCCCCACGCGTCCGCTTCCCCGAGCGCTCCACCTGCGCGAGCGAATCGAAGAGCATGGGCGAATCTTCGAGGTAGTAGAGGCCGACCAGGGCCAGGTTCGACTCCGGGTGCTCCGGCTTCTCCACCAGCGAGACCACGCGTCCATCCTTCACCACGGCCACGCCGAAGCGGCGCGGGTCCTCCACTTCCTTCACGCCCACCTTCGACCCCCCGGAGACCAGCTCCCGGAGATCGGCGCGCACGATCGTGTCGCCGAGGAGGATGAGGACGGGCGCGCTCCCCACGGCCTCCCGCGCCTGCGCGACGGCGTGCCCCAGGCCCAGCGGCTCGCCCTGCGCCACGCACGACACGGCCAGATCCTTGCGCGTCGCCGCGTAGGCGCGAACCCGATCGCCCATGGGGCCCGAGCTCACCACCAGCACGACCCGATCCGGCTTCACCGCCGCGATCTGGTCCAGGATGTGGCCCAGGATGGGCTGCCCGGCGACCGACAGCAGCGCCTTCGGCGTCGTGTTGGTGTGCGGCTTCAGGCGCTTCCCCACGCCCGCCACCGGAATGACCGCGACGGGCCTCACGCCCGAAGCGCCTTCTTCAGCGCTTCCACTCCGGGCAGGGCGCTCGGGTCGACGCCGTTTTCGAGCGCGAGATAGTAGCTCACCAGATCCCCCAGGGCCGCGCAGCCGAGAAGGCGCGCGACGGCGTCGTCCCCCGCGGCCGTCACCGAGACCACCGGGACGCCGCGGCGCTTCATGTACCCGGCCAGCCAATCGAAGCGCATGGCGAGGCGCGGGTGCTCCTCCGGCTCGCGCAGGAGCACCACCCCCAGGCGGCCCACGGCCGCCTTCGGTCCCGCGAAGCCGTCCACCTCGTTGTGGTTCATCTCAGGGAGCGCCGAGGCCCAGGCAAGCTGCTTCGCGTTCTCGTTGAGCTGCCCCTTCCACCGGAGCGCGACGGCCGCGAGGCCACGCTCTTCCCCGATCACGAGAATGGCGCGGCCGGCCAAGCGTATCGCCATTTTTTTGGCCGAGTTGCGCGATTGTAGCACACCCGTCCCGCAGGCGGAAACCACCCCCTCCACGGCGGCCGCGGCCCCCTCCAGACGCTGCTCCAGGCCCGGGACCACCCCGGTGCGAGACGCGAGGCAGGCCAGCGTGGCGAAGGAGTAGCCGAGTGCGGCCCGGGGAGGGTGCCCCGGCGGCAGGAGGAGGACCGGGACCCCGGCCTCCCGGGCGGCGGCCGCGAGGGAGCCGCCCGTGGTGATCGCCACGGCGCGGGCGCCCCGGTCGCGCGTGGCCCTGAAGCAGGAGAGGGTTTCCTCCGTCTCTCCCGAGTAGGACGAGTAGACGAAGAGGTCCTCCGGGGAGAGCCACGCGGGGGGCGCGTAGGCGCGCACCACGTGGACGGGGGCCTCGCCGGATTGGACCGCGAGCACCCGGAGCAGGTCGCCCGCGATGGCCGAGCCTCCCATTCCAAAGAGAACCAGGCGGCGGGGCCGGTCGGCCGAGAAGGGGCGGAGCGCCATGGAAGCGATCCCGGCGCCGGCGCGA
>JANLXD010000389.1:0-2780 GCA_031364935.1 Candidatus Eiseniibacteriota bacterium | reverse complement strand
CCCCGCCGGTGATCATGCGGCGCAGCGTCTCCCCCATCTCGAGAATCTCGAAGATGCCTGTCCGTCCGCGGAACCCCGACCCGTTGCAGAGGTCGCACCCGACCGGACGGAAGAGCACCAGGTCGCGCGCGTCGCGGCCCGAGAGGCCGAGCGTGCGGAGCGTCTCGCCGGACGGGACGTACGCGTCCTTGCACTTGGGGCAGAGCGTGCGCACCAGCCGCATGGAGACCACCGCGATGAGGCTGGAGGCCACCATGTAGGGAGCGAGCCCCAGGTCCACGAGGCGGGTCACGGCGGACGCGGCGTCGTTGGTGTGGACCGTGGAGAGAACCAGGTGTCCCGTGATCGAGGCGCGGAACGCGATCTGCGCGGTCTCCGCGTCGCGGACCTCGCCCACCATCATGACGTCCGGGTCCTGGCGCAGCATCGCGCGGAGCACGGAGGCGAACGTCTTCTTGCTCTTTTCGTCGACCTGCACCTGGTTCACGCCGGCCACCTGGTGCTCGATCGGGTCCTCGGCGGTGATGATGTTCTTGGTCACCGAATGGATCTGCTCGAGGATCGAGTAGAGGAGCGTCGTCTTGCCGCTTCCGGTGGGGCCCGTGACGATGAGGATCCCCTGCGGGCGGCTCGCGTAGCTCCGGATATCGGCGAGGCAGTCGGAGGAGAGGCCCAGCGTGTCAAGGCGAAGCGCCGCGCGCTCCTGGTCGATGATCCGGATCACGATCTTCTCGCCGTGCATGGTCGGGAGCGTGGACACGCGGAGGTCGATGCGACGCCCCTCGGACTCCACGCGGTAGCGCCCGTCCTGAGGCATGCGCTTCTCGGAGATGTCCAGGCTGGAGAGGATCTTGATGCGGGAGACCAGCGCTCCCTGCGTCCACTTCGGGAGCCGCTCCAGGTCTTGGAGCAGGCCGTCCACGCGGACGCGCACGCCGACGCTCTTCTCCTGCGGCTCGATGTGGATGTCGCTCGCGCGGAGCTCCACGGCGCGGGCCAGGAGCCAGTTGGCGAGCCGGACGATCGGCGAGCCGGCAGCCAGCTCCATCGTCGCCGCGAGCGACTCCTCCGCCGACTCCTCCACCACCTCCCGCACCTCGCGGCCCGGGTCGCTCTTGATGATGGTCTCGAGCACCTGCCCCACGGAGTCGTCCAGGTGATAGAAGCGGTTGATCGCCTCCTGAATCTCCGAGGAGGGAGCCAGGGCAGGGCGGATGAAATAGCCGCTCTGGAAGCGGATGTCCTCGAGCGCGGAAGCATTCAGCGGATCCGCCATCGCGACGCGGATGGTGTTCCGGTTCTCGAGGCCCACGGGGATCGCGATGTAGCGCTTCGCCAGCTCTTCCTTCACCAGCGCGATCACGCTCTCGTCGATCGCGATGGCCTGGAGGTCGACGATGGGAAGCCCGAGCTGCTGGTGGAGGACGCGGACGATGTCCCCTTCCCCCACGAGGCCCGCGCGCGCGAGCACCTGCCCCAGCGGCTCCTTGGTCTGCCGCTGGCGGCGGAGCGCCTCCTTGAGCTGGTCCTCGGTGATGAGGCCCGCCTCGAGGAGGTATTCCCCGATCTTCTTTCGACGCCCGCCTTCGCTCACTCGTGTCCCCCCCCGGCTCTTCCCCGGACCTTGCCTGGCCGGAGGGCCTCGGAGGGCAATCACCGTGCCACGGGAGGCCCGGGTGCGGGAGCGGCGGAACCCGCGTAGGCCCACCGAGTTCGGAAGGAGGGGGGGAGCCGTCCGGCGCGCGGGGGCGCGTGGGCGCGGCTAAAAGCGTTCGGGCGGACGCGCCGGGTGGTCGAAGGCTGGCCGCTAGCGGCCGGCCAGCGGGGGGCCGAGGTTTCCGGCGGGAGCGCGCTCCAGGGCCAGCTTGTCCATCTCCTCGCCGAAGCGCACCGAGTAGTCGCCGTTGAAGCAGGCGTAGCAGTGTCCGTCGGGCCGCACGACGCACGAGCGCAGCCCCTCCATCGAGAGATAGCCGAGCGAGTCGACGTGGAGGTATTTCCGGATCTCCTCGATGGTGTGCGACGAGGCGATCAGCTCGCTCCGGTTGGGCGTGTCGATGCCGTAGTAGCAGGACCAGCCGATCGGCGGGCTCGAGACGCGGAAGTGGATCTCCTTCGCTCCGGCCGCGCGAAGCATCATGACCAGGCTCCGGCTGGTCGTGCCGCGGACGATGGAGTCGTCCACCACGACCACGCGCTTCCCCTCTAAGATTTGGCGCACCGCGTTGAACTTCATGTTCACCCCGAAGGAGCGGGTGATCTGCTCGGGAGCGATGAAGGTGCGCCCGACGTAGTGATTCCGGATCAGCCCCAGCTCGAACGGGATCCCCGACTCTTCGGAGAAGCCGAGCGCGGCGGAGTTGCTGGAGTCGGGCACCGAGATCACGATGTCCGCCGCCGCGGGATGCTCCACGGCCAGCCGGTGCCCCAGCTTTCGGCGGACCGAGTCGACGCTCTCCCCGAAGACGACGCTGTCGGGGCGCGAGAAGTAGATCAGCTCGAAGACGCAGGCGCGCGCCGGCTCGGGCGCGAGGATCCGGAACGAGTGGACGCCGCGCCCGTCGATCCGGACCATCTCCCCCGGCTCGATCTCGCGCACGAACTCGGCCCCCACGATGTCGAGCGCGCAGGTCTCGCTCGCGAGGACGTGCGCGTCGCCGCGCCGGCCCAGGCAGAGCGGCCTGAACCCGCGAGGATCGCGAATGCCAAAGAGCGTATCGCCGGCCAGGATCACGAGCGAGTACGCGCCCTGGCAACGCGCCAGGGCCTCGGGGATCATC